>JAGVEE010000163.1 GCA_020058405.1 Sphingobacteriales bacterium | reverse complement strand
GCCCTCCACACTTAATAACTTCCCTTCAAATTCCTTCCCATCATTCAATCTTATACCTAAAGTTCTGCCAATATGTTGCGGATACTGACGTTGAAATTTTAATGGATGATCAACCCCTGGCGACGAAACCTCTAAAGTGCTCGCCCCTTCAATTAAATTCTCTTCATCCATTCTGTTAGAGATGTGTCTGCTAATTTTCGCGCATTCATCAATCCCAACACCGTTATCTCCGTCTAATAACAACACAATCCTGCTTTTTGGCAATAATTTAAAATCTACCACAAATAAATTGCTTCCTTCTAATGCTTCGTCGATAAACGACTTAATTTTTGCCTCTACAGCGCTCATGAGATGTATTTAAAATAAATGAGGGGACATGTGTCCCCTCGTTCGTTTTCAGTATTTTCCAGCGCAAATATACAAAAAATCTACCTTTTGTCAAGTGCCTTAGTGTAATTACTTAAATTATACGTGCTATAACTCCTTTTAAATAATACGATTCCGGAAAAGCAGCCCTTACCGGATGGTCTATAGGGTGTCCCAAATCCTCCAAAAATTGCAATTCTTTGCCTGCATCCGTTGCTGCCCAAGCTAATATCTGCTTAAAATGCTCTAAACTTAAGCTCCCTGAACATGAAAAAGTAGCCAAAATATCGCCAGAATTCATTAATAACATGGCTTGTAAGTTCAAATCTTTGTATGCTCGCTCTGCTTTTGGCAAATTTTGTCGGTTAGGAGCCAATTTTGGTGGATCCAAAATTATGACATCCCAATGTTGATTCTTTTGTTGTGCAGCTCTCAAAAACTGAAACACATCACTTGTAATTACATGTTCTTCATTACAGTCTAATTGGTTGTTTTTATAGTTTGATGAAAGTGCTTCGGTTGCCGAAGCCGAGGAATCTACACTCCATACTTCTGTGGCACCTGCTTTTCTGGCGTTTAAACTAAAACCTCCGGTGTAAGAAAAGCAATCTAATACTTTCATCCCTTTTGTGTAGGCGGCCACTTTTTTTCTGTTTTCTCTCTGGTCCAAAAAATATCCAGACTTTTGACCTTCTACAATTGGAGTATTTACTAATAAGCCATTTTCTTTTACCAATAAGTTTGAGGGTGGTTTCTCGCCATAAAGCACACCCACCGACATTCCTAGGCCTTCCAAGGTTCTCGCATTAGAATCGCTTCGTTCATATATTCCTTTTACTGGAATCACTTTTTGTAAAATAGAAACAATCATTTCTTTTCTTACTTCTAGCCCTGCTGTTAAAAATTGAACAGATAAATACTCATCATATTTATCTACAATTAAACCAGGTAAAGCATCACCTTCAGAAAAAATTACACGATACGCATTGGTATCTTCATTTTCCACGCGTTCTTTTCTTAAAGTGTAAGCATTGCGAATTTTCTCTTCCCACCATGCTTCATTAATTTCTACATTTTCATCCCACTCCAATAAACGAACTCTAATTTTAGAATCTTCATTGTAATAACCATAGGCCAAAAACTTACCTTCGTTACTACAAACCATTACCATATCGCCTTTGCCTATGCCTTTGTCTTGTTTCGCTATTGCACCGGAGTACACCCAATTATGATGGTGTAATACTGGCTTTTCTTTTCCTTTTAAGAGAAATACTTTCTGCATTATTTATATTTTTACCAAAGTTACATCAATTAATATGAGCTATACAATTTATTCCGATGAGTACTTTATGAACGAAGCCTTGAAAGAAGCGCGTTATGCTTTTGAAGCAGACGAAGTTCCGATTGGAGCGGTAATCGTTATGAAAAATAAAATTATCGCACGAGCACATAATTTAACAGAACGATTAAATGATGTAACTGCACATGCAGAAATGCAAGCCTTTACTTCTGCGGCAAATAATCTCGGAGCTAAGTATATGCAAGAAGCAACACTATATGTAACTGTGGAGCCATGTGTAATGTGCGCAGGGGCAGCTTATTGGAGTCAGGTTCAAAAAATTGTAATTGGCACTAGCGACAATAAACGTGGGTATTCTAACTTATCTGAAAGTGTGTTACATCCTAAAACAACAGTTATTAAAGGTGTTTTAGAAGAGGAATGCAAAAACTTAATGCATGAATTTTTTCAATTAAAAAGAGAGGATAAATAGAAACCTTTAATTGATATATTTGTCTTATAAATAGTAAATAAACAAACAAAATAAAACTATGGCATTTACACTACCGGCGCTACCTTATGCAGTTGATGCATTGGAGCCACACATCGACAAAACTACAATGGAAATTCATCATGGTAAACACCATGCTGCTTATGTAACTAATTTAAATGCAGCAATTGCTGGCACACCATTAGAAACAATGAGTATTGAAGATATTTGCAAAGAAATATCAAAACACCCTATGCCTGTTCGCAACAATGGTGGTGGACATTATAACCACTCTTTATTCTGGTCGATTATGAGCCCTAATGGCGGCGGTGCACCTAAAGGAGCATTAGCAGAAGCTATTAATGCAGCATTCGGAAGTTTCGAAGAATTTAAAACCAAATTTACACAAGCTGGAGCTACTCGCTTTGGTTCTGGTTGGGCATGGTTATCTGTAGGTGCTGATAAAAAGTTAGTGGTTAGCTCTACACCAAACCAAGACAACCCATTAATGGATGTAGCCGAAGTAAAAGGCACACCTATTTTAGGAATGGATGTTTGGGAGCACGCTTACTACTTGAAATATCAAAATCGTAGACCCGATTATATGGGAGCGTTTTTCAATGTAATTAATTGGGATGCTGTAGCGGAAAGATTTAATAAAGCGTAATAATATTAATTTCGAATTACGAATTACTAATTACGAATTAAGGGTAATCACCCAATTTGTAATTCGTAATTTGTAATTCGTAATTTATATCTATTCAACCGTAACCGATTTCGCTAAATTCCTTGGCTGGTCTACGTTACAACCTCTCATAATAGCAATGTGGTATGATAATAATTGAAGTGGGATAGTTGCCAATAATGGTACTAAACACTCTTCAGTCTCAGGAATTTCAATCACGTAATCAGCCATTTTTCTCACTTCTACATCACCTTCTGTAACTATTGCAATAATTACACCTTTACGGGCTTTTACTTCTTGTATGTTGCTAATTATTTTTTCGAGAATGGTACCTTTAGTAGCCACTACAACTACTGGCATGTTTTCATCAATTAATGCAATTGGTCCGTGCTTCATTTCTGCTGCTGGGTATCCTTCTGCATGTATGTATGATATCTCTTTTAGTTTTAAAGCGCCTTCTAACGCTACAGGGAAGTTATAACCTCTGCCTAAGTATAAGAAGTTGTGAGCATCTTTAAAACGCTCTGCAATTGCTTTAATTTCATCGTTGCTTTGTAATGCTTTTTCAACTTTAGCAGGAATTGCTTCCAATGCGCTCAATAATTCCATTAACCTGGTTTTTTTAATCGCGCCTTTTTTCTGCCCGATAGACCAAGCTAATAATGTTAATATGGTTACTTGTGCAGTAAATGCTTTTGTTGATGCCACTCCAATTTCTGGTCCGGCATGAGTATATGCACCTGCGTTTGAAGCACGTGGAATAGAAGAACCCACTACGTTGCAAATACCAAAAATGGTTGCGCCTTTAGATTTTGCTAACTCAATTGCAGCAAGCGAATCAGCAGTTTCACCAGATTGTGAAATAGCAATTACAATATCTTTTTCTGTGATAATAGGATTACGGTAACGGAATTCAGAAGCATATTCTACTTCAACAGGAATCCTTGCATAATCTTCAATTAAATATTCGGCTACTAAGCCTGCATGCCATGATGTACCACAGGCAACAATTAATATACGCTCTGCATTTTTAAATTTCTCTTCGTATTCATTCAAGCCACTTAAGCCAATAAATCCATCTTTAGAGTTTATCCTACCACGCATACTATCATAAATAGAACGAGGTTGCTCGTAAATTTCTTTTAACATGAAATGTTCGTAGCCACCTTTTTCAATCATTTCTAATTGAAGCTCTAATTCGTGAATGTAAGGGTCTTGCACTACGTTGTCGATGGTTTTAATTACTAAACTATCACGTTTAACAATGGCCATTTCACTATCGTTCAAGAAAATTACATTTTTTGTGTATTCAATAATTGGAGATGCATCTGATGCGATAAAGTATTCGCCTTCGCCAACACCAATAACCATTGGACTGCCTTTACGTGCAGCAATAATTTCATCTGGATGATCTTTAGAAATTACCACAATTGCGTAAGCACCTACAACCTCTTTTAATGCAATACGCACCGACTCATCTAAGGTTTGATTAGTTTTTTCTTGAATGTCTTCAATTAAATGAATCAACACCTCAGTGTCTGTATCGCTGTTAAACACGTGACCGCGTTTTATCATTTCTTCTTTAATAGAAGAGTAGTTTTCTATAATTCCGTTGTGGATAATGCTCAACTTCCCGTTATTAGAAGTGTGAGGGTGAGAATTCCTATCACTTGGAGCACCGTGCGTTGCCCAACGTGTATGCCCCATACCTACAGTTGCAGAAGTTGGTTGGTCGGCAACAAATGCCTCTAAGTCGCTAACTTTACCTTGTTTTTTATAAATTCTCATTTCGCCATTTAACAATGCAACACCTGCACTGTCATAGCCTCTGTATTCTAATCTTTGTAATCCTTTGATTATTATTGGGTAAGCTTCACGGAAGCCAATGTATCCTACGATTCCACACATACGTATTTGATTTTAATGTATAAATGTAAAAGATTCTATTCTAATTCTAATAAAGTTTAGTATAAAATATTCTAAGCTTTATTGGGTTTGATGAATTAACACCTGCTATTAATGTTCTTCTAGGATTGATTTGTTTCGAATTATCTTCGATGTACAACTCTTTTAATACCAACTTCTTGTCGATTATAAATTGAATTGAACGTGTTAAATCAATTTTGTATTCTTTTTTTGTACTGTTGTAAACGCCAGTATTTAAAAGCGTTTCCGAGTTATCAGAAAATCTGCCTTTAACGGTAAAGGTAATAATTGGCGCATATGGACTTTCCGAGCCACTTAAAGGTTTGAAAATTAATTCTGCTTTGTTAACTGCAATCGCTCCCGAATCTAATAACCTATCTATGTTAGGAAATTTCATTTTACCTCTTAAGCCTGCAAGTGATTGAACAAAAACCTTGTCGTTGCCTAAATTAGAATCGGCTAGTTGAGTCGCTACTTCAGTGCCAGTATAATCATGTTCATAATGATTAATGTTTGCTGAAGAAGAATTAATGTTTAACACAAAATTGGTAGTGTCTGTACTTGTTTTGTAATAAAGTACAATGTATGATCTGTTTGAGTTTGTTAAGTCGTATGATAAAATACCACCATCGCCCGAAACCCTTGTTGCACTTAAGTAAAAACCTTTGTATGCCGCTAAAAATGCAGCACCGGTACTTAAATCTGTTTGTCCTGATTTAGCTAATATTTCGTTTCCAAATGCATCGTTTAAACGCATTCTTAAATGAGGATAAATTTTTGCAATGGTATCGGCTTTGCCTACTCTTACATTTTGAATGGTAATAGAATCATCGGGTCTTGGTTGATAAGACATCGTGCCAATGGGTGTAGATTTTAGTCTAAAAATTCTATTTGAGTAATAAGTAGAATCGTTGTAAATATCTTCATCAAGCTGATGAAGTTTTACTTCAAACCTTGAGCTAGAATCTCCATAGAAACGCTCTGCTTTTACAGAAGGGTATGCCATTACTAATACCACCGAATCTAACACTACTCCAGTGCCGAAGTCGACATTGTTTTTTGGCAAAGTTGCCTGAAATGCAATGGTAGCAATAGTTTTGCCGAATAGCGGGTCTTGAAATTCACCGACTTGGTTACGTACAAAGTTGGAGGTAATTAAACTGTCATCTTTTACAGAATACATTCTGATAGTGCTAGTATCTACCAACTTACCATATAATCCTTCTTCGTCGATTTGTTGTTCCAAACCAATATCGCCTTCTTTTTTGCAGGATTGTAAAATAAAAAGACTTATTAATAAGATTAATAAGTCTCTACTTTTAATAAATTTCATTTAATACCGATAATTAAGCAGTTACTAATTCTTCATTTACTTCTTCGTAAAACTGAACAAAAGCATCGAAATCGATTTCATCATGATTGATGTTTTCTACAATGTTTTTGTCGCTTTGCTTAGAAAGATACTTAATAACGGCACTATCTATGTTTTCGTCTGCCTTAATTACTGCATCAGAATAATTAATTGCATTAATATGTAAAGAGGTACAAGTACCGTCTTTTAATAATGCAGTATCTGTTGCCGACATTTCGGGCATCAATGATTTCGTTTTAAGGTCTTTATTTAAGGTTTCTGTGAAACAGTTTTCATAAACAGAATATACTACCTTGGTGTTCTTAAACATTGGATCTTCTTTGTATGAAGTTTTTAAGTACATAGGTACTAAACTACTCATCCATCCGAAACAATGCACTACATCTGGCATCCATCCTAATTTTTTAACGGTTTCAATTGCACCTTTGCAAAAGAAGATCATTCGCTCGTCGTTATCCGTGTGGAAGTTCTCTTTTGCATCTCTAAATATAGATTTGCGTTGGAAATACTCTTCATTATCTAAAAAGTAAACTTGCATACGTGCTGTTGGCAAGGAAGCTACTTTTATAATTAATGGATTGTCGTTGTCATTAATAACGATGTTCATTCCAGATAAACGAATTACTTCGTGTAACCTGTTTCTTCTTTCGTTAATATTACCGAAACGTGGCATCAGAATACGGATCTCAAATCCTTTTTCTTGCATTGCCTGTGGTAACTGACGTGTTATTTTCGCGATTTTTGATATCTCCAAAAAAGGAGACATTTCGTGAGTGATAAAGAGAATCTTTGTTTTTGCCATACTGAACTAACTCCTAATCAACAAATTACCGCCCGAAGGCGAAATGAATTGGGACTGCAAATATACAAATAATATTCAATTTTTTCAACAATTTATAATAAAGCACTTGTTATTCTAATTATTTTTCCAAATTTAGCCCTCTTTTTAAAGACTATTTTGAAAGTTGTAAAAACCTCAAAAGAGCTAGACTTAATCCTCTCGCCTTTACGCTCATCTGCCAAAAAAATTGGCTTTGTTCCTACTATGGGAGCTTTACACGAAGGTCATATATCTTTGTTAAAAAAGGCGATTTTAGAAAACGACGTCGTAATTTGCAGTGTTTTTGTAAACCCAACGCAGTTTAACGACCCAAAGGACTTAGAAAAATATCCGCGCCCAATAGAGAAAGATATTGAGTTGTTAGAATCGGCTGGTTGCCATTACCTATTTTTACCAGATGTAAATGATATTTATGCAGATGGTGAAACTTGGGAACATTCTTTCGGTAAGCTCGAGCAAATTTGGGAAGGGGCAATGCGCCCTGGTCATTTTAAAGGAGTAGGCCAAGTAGTTTATAAGCTATTTAATATTGTTAAACCTACAAATGCTTATTTCGGACAAAAAGATTTTCAGCAAACCTTGATCATAAAAAAGCTAATTGCAGATTTCAAACTTGCCATTAACCTACATATTTGCCCAATTATTCGCGAAGAAAGTGGCTTAGCCATGAGCTCCAGAAACGGCAGATTAAATGCAATAGAGAGACAAAGTGCAGGTAATATTTATAAGGCACTAGAAAACACTCGATTAAGCATATCTAAGGGCAGTAAAGACCTATCTGAATTGAAAAATCAGGCATTAACTATACTCAACACAATTTCTGATATAAAAATTGAATATGTGGATATTGTAAATCCCGACAAATTGGAAATAATTGAAAATATTGATGAAAATAGTCCTTTATTGATGATTATTGCGGTTAGATTAGGCAATACAAGACTAATCGATAACATGTACATCAGGGCATAATTCTTCAAAATTTGAATTATTATCATACCTTTGCGACCTATGCAAATCGAAGTTTTAAAATCAAAAATTCATAGAGCAAAAATTACTCAAGCTGAGTTAAATTATGTGGGTAGCATTACAATTGACGAAGATTTGATGGATGCCGCAAATTTAATTGTACATGAAAAAGTACAAGTTGTAAATGTAAACAATGGTGAACGTTTAGAAACCTATGTAATTAAAGGCGAAAGAGGTACAGGTATTGTATGCTTAAATGGTCCCGCAGCCAGGAAAGCACAAGTTGGCGACATCGTTATCGTTATTTCTTATGCTAGCATGGATTTTGAAGAGGCTAAAACCTTTGAGCCTATTTCTATTTTCCCAGACGCTAATAACAGGTTAATCTAATTTTTTTTGAAATCCACCTTACCCGTATTAAAGTACAT
This sequence comes from Sphingobacteriales bacterium, assembly GCA_020058405.1. Taxonomy (GTDB): domain Bacteria; phylum Bacteroidota; class Bacteroidia; order Sphingobacteriales; family Sphingobacteriaceae; genus CAJBVG01. The sequence goes on along the minus strand of JAGVEE010000163.1, from coordinate 1,762 downwards.
TTTTTTACTAGCAATTGCTGCACTATTGCTATGGCTTGCGTTTAGAGGGCAAGATATAAATCTCATTTGGCAACAACTGTTAAGAGCCAATTACACTTGGGTGTTTTTATCTGTTTTTGTATCCATGCTTGCACATTATGCAAGAGCACTTCGCTGGAAAATGTTGATAAAGCCTTTAGGTTACACTCCTAAAAATTCAAACATGTTTCACTCTGTTATGATTGGCTATTTGGCTAATTTAGCAGTACCTCGTATGGGCGAAGTTTCTAGATGTGGCGTGCTCACTAGAACAGATAAAATCCCCTTAAACTCCTTAATTGGTACCGTAATTATTGAAAGAATTATCGACGTAATATTCCTATTAGGAATATTATTGCTCTCTATTTTAATAGAATACAATACCATTCAAGAGTTTTTGTTTGCAAATATTATCAATCCATTTCTCAGTAAATTTCAAAATGCATCATCCTCTCTATTGATTTTAATACTCTTAATATTGTTGATGATAGGCGCATTTTATCTGCTAAAAAAATACCATCAACAATTATTAAACAATAAAATTTACAATAAAATTTGGGAAGTATTATTAGGCTTTAAAGATGGTGTTTTATCGATTCTAAAACTCGAACAAAAAGGCTTATTTATTATTTACTCAGTATTTATTTGGGCTATGTACACCCTCTCTACTTGGTTATGCTTTTTTGCTATTGAGCCAACCTCGAGTTTAAGTATTAGTTCCGCATTGTTTATAATGGCTGTTGGCGGCATCGGAATGTCGGCGCCAGTACAAGGCGGTATTGGAGCATACGAGGCGGCCATACAAGTTGCATTGTTGGTATATGGCATTAATTCGGCCGACGGATTAATTTATGCAACCTTAAATCACTCTTCACAAATATTATCTATTTTATTAGTTGGTAGCATCAGCTTATTATTTATATTTATAAACTATAAGAAGAATGAAAATAACAGTTGATAAAAACGAAAAAATGCGATCGAAAATTGTGGGTCGCGAAGAAGCACTAGGTATGCTAAGCATTTGGCATTACATGGGCTTAAAAGTAGTTTTTACTAATGGTTGTTTTGATATATTACACAAAGGGCATATTGATTACCTTTCTAAAACTGCATCTATTGCAGACCGAATGATTGTTGGGTTAAATTCAGATAAATCTGTAAGTGATATAAAAGGGCCAAACCGCCCAATACAAGACGAGCGCTCGAGAGCAGAAATTATGGCATCTCTTTTTTTTGTTGATGCTGTTGTTTTGTTTGATGAAGAAACCCCTTATGATTTGATAAATTTTTTAAAACCTGATATCTTAGTAAAAGGCAGTGATTATACAATCGATAAAATAGTTGGTGCCGATATAGTAATGGCAAATGGTGGTAGCGTTGAAACAATGAACTTTATTGATGGTTATTCTACCAGCAACATAATTAACAAAATTAAAAACACTAAATAATTTTTTTATGCATTTCGAACTTTCAGAAGAACACTTAATGATTCAACAAGCAGCGAGAGATTTCGCTCAAACTGAATTAAAACCTGGAGTAATTGAGCGTGATGAACATCAAAAATTTCCTGCAGAACAAATAAAAAAATTAGGAGAACTAGGATTCTTAGGAATGATGGTAGATCCTAAATACGGAGGCGCTGGCTTAGATACTATTTCATATGTGTTGGCTATGGAAGAATTATCTAAAGTAGATGCATCTGCATCGGTAGTTGTTTCTGTAAACAACTCATTGGTATGTTACG
>JAGVEE010000303.1 GCA_020058405.1 Sphingobacteriales bacterium | reverse complement strand
TGTTAAACTCTTCTAGTTTTTGGTAATAAGTTGCGCAAGCACTAATAAATAATAGGCTTGAGAGAAAGATAAGAATTGTAAATTGCTTTTTCAATGTTAGTTTTGAATTGCTTTTTTAATTTTCTTATCGCCAATCCATACCTTTTCGTTGGTTTCTAAATTGGTTAATTCAAGGTCAATTTGGTAGTATACTACTTTGTTTTTTCCATATTCATCTACAATAGAAGTAATAACTCCATTTAACATAAAGTCTGCACCTTTTTCTAATCCCCATTTCTTTTTTGTGGTTTCAGAAGAAAAAGTTTGTTGATCATTACGCTCGTCGCGTAGCTCCTTACGAGCTTCACCTGCTTGTACAACAGATACTAAGCCAGAGTTGATGAATGCCTTTTCGATATCTTTTATAAATGTTTCAGATTCTATGTGCTCAGTTGTTTTGTTTCTAACGGTTCCAACAATTACCACTGGTTTTTTACCTTTAGCGGTAGTAAAATCCGTTCTCCAAGGTTTAGCCATACAGTCGCTAATCATTTCATTAGAAACTAAACGAGAGTCGGTATCGTTCCATCTTCCACTTAAATCTGTTTGTTGAGTTGGATCTATTCTTTCTACTTTACGTGATTTACAAGCATTTAACACAGTTAAACTAGCAATGCCGATTATCATTAATGTCTTTTTCATATTCTTTTGGTTTATCTTGTTCAAATATATAATTATCTATTTTTATTTTATTGACAATTGAGAAACGATTATACCCTATAATAATTGTTTATTTTGATGAATTAAGCATCTCTTATATTACAAACAAACGCTTATTTTTCTATTTTTGTGGTCTTTCGCAAATATTTTACAAATGTCGATTTCAAAAACATACTTAGCCTCAGAGGCAGAAAACAAATGGTACCCTTATTGGATGGAGAAAGGTTTTTTTCGATCGGTACCAGATGAGCGTGAACCTTATACGATTGTAATTCCTCCACCGAATGTTACGGGAGTATTGCACATGGGCCATATGTTGAACAATACCATACAAGATGTATTAATTAGACGAGCTCGAATGTTGGGTAAAAATGCATTGTGGGTGCCTGGCACCGACCATGCTTCTATTGCTACAGAAGCAAAAGTAGTTGCGAAATTAAAAGAAGAAGGAATTGAGAAAAGCGCTATTAGCAGAGAAGAGTTTTTGAACTATGCATACGAATGGAAAGATAAGTATGGCGGAATTATATTAGATCAATTAAAAAAACTTGGTGCCTCATGCGATTGGGACCGAACAGCTTTTACAATGGATCCGGGCATGACAGAAGCAGTACTTGATACTTTTATTCATTTGTATGAAAAAGGACTAATATACCGTGGTATTCGCATGGTAAACTGGGACCCGAAAGGATTAACAGCTGTATCTGATGAAGAGGTAATTCGTAAAGAAGTTAATCAGAAATTATTTTACATACAGTACAAATTAGCTGACGGTACTGGATTTGTAACCGTTGCAACTACGCGTCCAGAAACCATTATGGCAGATGCTGCGGTTTGTGTAAATCCAAATGATGAACGTTACAAACATTTACACGGCAAAAAAATAGTAGTACCCTTAATTAACAAAGAAATACCAATTATTTGTGATGAGTATGTGACCATGGATTTTGGTACAGGTTGCTTAAAGGTAACACCTGCGCATGATTTGAACGATTATGAGTTAGGAGTAAAACATAAATTACCTGTAATAGATATTATAAATGATAACGGAACTTTAAATGAGAAAGCTCAAATATTAGTAAACGAAGATCGATTTATTGCGCGTAAAAAAATTGCGGTAATGCTCGAAGAAGCAGGGCAGTTAGAAAAAGTAGAAGAGTACAAATCGCAGGTTGGATTTTCGGAAAGAACAGACGCTGTTATAGAGCCAAAGCTTTCGATGCAATGGTTTGTTCGTATGGAAGTATTAGCGAGGCCTGCATTAGATGCAGTGAATGATGGAGAAGTAAATTTAATTCCCGACAAATACATCAATACGTATCGCCATTGGATGGAGAACGTAAAAGATTGGTGCATTTCTCGTCAGTTGTGGTGGGGCCAACAAATTCCTGCTTGGTACGCACCTAATGGAGAAATTGTAGTTGCTAAAACAGCTGCTGAAGCCATAGAAAAATTTAAAGCAAAATCTACAGAGTACAGTGGTTTAACGGCTGCTGAAATAAAACAAGACGAAGATGTAGTAGATACATGGTTCTCTTCTTGGTTATGGCCTATCTCTGTATTCGACCCAACAGTATTTGGCGATAAAAACAATAAAGGAAATGAAGAATTAAATTACTATTACCCAACCAATGATTTAGTAACGGCTCCCGAAATTTTATTTTTCTGGGTAGCTCGAATGATTATGGCGGGTAAAGAATTTAGAAATCAAGCGCCTTTTAAGAATGTATATTTAACAGGTATTGTAAGAGATAAGTTAGGCAGAAAAATGTCTAAATCATTAGGTAATTCACCAGACCCAATTGAGTTAATTGGGAAGTATGGTGCAGACGGCGTTCGTGTAGGAATGTTATTGTGCTCACCTGCTGGAAATGATTTAATGTTTGATGAAAGCTATTGCGAGCAAGGTAGAAATTTCGCCAATAAAATATGGAATGCCTTTAGATTGGTTAAAGGTTGGAAAGTGGATGCAAATAGTAGCAACGAAAATAAAAAAGCAAACGAATGGTTTGATGCTCGCTTTAATGAATCGTTAAATGAAATAGAACAATTGTTTGAAAGCTACCGTTTGTCGGAGGCATTAATGACTATTTATAAATTGATATGGGATGATTTTTGTTCGTCGTATTTAGAGATGATAAAACCAACCTATCACAAATTAGAAAATGGCGATTCATACCAAGATGCCATAGATGCAGAAACGTTTGAGTTTGTAAAAAATAAGTTCGAAGACATCATCAAATTAATACATCCATTTATGCCATTCTTATCTGAAGAATTATGGCATGATGAGGAATTATTTGGTGAACGTTCTGAAATGGAATGTTGTATTGTAGCAAGCTATCCAAAAGCAAAAGCATACAACGAAAAAGATATAACCACTATGCAGAATATTTTGCAAGTTGTATCAGAAATGCGCAACATCCGTAATACCAAACAAATTGCGCCAAAGGAAGGGTTAAACTTATCCATCAAAAATAATTCGAAAACCGATTATTTGTTGTATGCCCTTATTTTAAAGAGGTTGGCAACAATTGAAAATTTACAAATGGTAGATGTTGTGCCCGAAAATGCGACACAGTTTTTAGTGGGTAATGACGAATGTTTTGTTGATTTAGGAGATACAGTAGATCCGGCGGTAGAAAAAGAAAAGATGGAAAAAGAGTTGGTGTATTTACATGGATTTTTAAAATCGGTAGAGGCAAAACTTTCTAACGAACGATTTGTGAGTAATGCAAAAGCAGAGGTGATTGATAATGAAAAGAAGAAGAAAGCAGATGCGGAACAAAAAATTGCCATTATAAAAGAGCGATTATTAAAGATGTAACATGGAATTAATTCCTTTAAATCTTCCGGCATTTCCATTTAAAATAATTGAAAAAGAAAGTAAGTATTTTATTTTTGATGCCATACGTAAAAAGGAATTATTACTAACACCCGAGGAGTGGGTAAGACAACATTTTATTCAATATCTCATTCATCAATATAAAATTTCTAAAAACTACATCAGTTTAGAAAAAGGATTGAAGTTGCACGATATGCAAAAACGTTGCGACATTTTAGTGTATAATGAAAACGGATTACCAACCTTATTGGTAGAATGTAAAGCTCCGAATGTAGCCATTACACAAGAAGTATTTGACCAAGTAGCGAGGTATAACATGGTGTACAAGGTAAAATACCTAGCAGTGACAAATGGATTAGAACATTACTATTGTGAAATAGATCATGAGTGTGAAACGTACAGATTTTTAGAAGAACTAACATTTTAATAATGACTATAGAAAACATTTTAGCAGATATAAAAAAGAGAGCTTTTAAGCCCGTTTATTTTTTACATGGCGAAGAGAGTTACTATATAGATTTTATAGCTGATTTATTGGAGAATGTAGTATTAAGCGAAGCAGAGAAAGGCTTTAACCAAACTATTTTGTATGGTAAAGAAGTGGATATGCTTACCATTATTAGTACTGCTAAACGTTACCCAATGATGTCTGATTTCCAATTAGTAATTGTTAAAGAAGCACAAAATATTAAGTTTGGTAAAGGAGATACAAAAGATGCAGACCCATTTGCAAGCTATCTGGAAAATCCCTTGAGGAGTACTGTTTTAGTATTTTGCCATAAGTATGGTAGTTTAGATAAGCGATTGAAAATTGCAAAAGCGATAGAAAAAATTGGGGTGTTATTTGAATCGAAAAAATTATACGAAAATCAGGTATCAGAATGGGCGATGAATTTTGTAGGTACAAAAGGATTTAAGTTAGATACTAAAGCAGGAGCGATGGTTGCAGAGTACTTGGGCAACGATTTAAGTAAGGTTGCAAATGAATTAGAAAAGGTAATGATAAATATGGGCGACCGTAAAACCATTACCATGGATGATATACAAAAGAATGTAGGGATAAGTAAAGAGTACAATACCTTCGAATTTAATACTGCCATTGCGAAACGCGATGTTTTAAAAGCAAATAAAATAGTAGATTATTTTGCGGCTAACAAAAAAGAAAATCCTTTAGTAGTTACTATAGGGCAATTGAATACTTATTTCAGTAAAATATTTACGTATTATTATTTGGCAGATAAATCTAAATCAAACATAGCATCGGCATTAAAAATAAACCCATACTTTGTACAAGAGTATGAGCAAGCAGCAAAAAATTACAACTTCGATAAAACTTGTCAGGTAATCTCTTTGTTAAGAGAATACGATTTAAAGTCGAAAGGAGTAGACAGTACAGGTAATACAGACGAAGGGGAGTTACTGAAGGAACTCGTATGGAAAATACTTCATTAGTGTGCTAGTGTGCTAGTGTGATAGTATGCTAGTGTGCTAATAACACAAATCGTGCAAATTCATAATTCATAATTCATAATTCATAATTCATAATTCAACATGAAGCATTGGTTAGTAAAATCAGAACCTTTTAAATACTCTTGGGATCAGTTTTTAAAAGATAAAAAGACATTTTGGGATGGGGTAAGAAATTACCAAGCCCGTAATAATTTAAAAGCCATGAAAAAGGGCGACTTGGTAATGTTTTACCATAGCAATGAAGGGAAGCATATTGTGGGCATTGCGAAGGTTGTAAAAGAGTTTTATCAGGACCCTACTACTACCGATACAAATTGGGTAGTTGTAGATTTAGCGCCTTTTAAATCACTTAAAAAGCCGGTAACATTAGAAGATATAAAAGCTGATAGTAAATTAGGAAATATAGCGTTGGTAAAACAAGGTCGTTTATCGGTTATGCCGCTTAACGGTTCGGAGTTTGATCGCATTATAGAAATGAGTGAAGAGTAAAAGTACTACTTCATCATTCTAAAATAATAAATATCATCGTTTCCAACTCCTCCCGGGCGGTTAGAGCAAAATAACCCTGCATTAAACGAAGGTGTTGGAACAAAGGAATGGTCGTTGTATGTCGAATTTAATGGGTATTTGAGGTTTTCTATGGAAACTACTTTGCCATTTTCTAATGTTGCCTTAAACATATCTAAATCGCCCATACCAATATGCCCGTCAGACGAAAAGTACAAAACGTTTTCATCTGCATAACTAGGGTACAACTCTTTTTCTACAGTGTTAATAATATTTCCCAAATTAATGGGTTTAGACCAATTTCCACCCAATTGCTTTTCTACAAAGTAAATATCATAAGAACCATAACCTCCACTTAAATTTGAAGCGAAGTACAATCTTTTTCCATCTTTACTAAGACAAGGGTGTAACATATTATAATTTGTATTCTCGGTATGTAAAATAGCAGTCGGCTCTAACCATTTATTATTTCTTCGTTTAGATTGATAAATAAAAATATCAGTATACGTTTGATTTTCGTGTTTTTCAAATTTTTTGCTCCCCATTGTATAGGAATATGACTTAGTAAAATAACAAGTTTCTTCAGTATTAGTAAAAGTTGGATGAGCCAAATCATCTGATTCCTTTAAATTTGAAATTGGTAATAGAAATGGTGTTTTTATGCTTTTTAAATCGTTTAGCTGGCTGTATTTAGATGCAAACAAACGGTAATGATTAACCTCAAGTTTTTTATTTAACACCTCGTCTTTTACACTATTTGTAACCCTACTAGAGCCAAAATAAAAAACTTGAG
>JAGVEE010000215.1 GCA_020058405.1 Sphingobacteriales bacterium | reverse complement strand
GTAGAGTTTAAGGAAATTCTTCAGAGAAAATTAAACTCTGCACGCGAAGAATTACAATTGTTAACAGAAACGCTTAGTAACCCTAACAGCAATGGAACCGACGATACTGCGGGTACGTTTAAAGTGTTAGAAGACGGTTCTGCAACTTTAGAGAAAGAACACGTTAATCAGTTAGCTGCACGCCAACGCAAGTTTATAGATCAATTAGAAGCTGCATTAGTAAGAATTGAAAACAAAACCTACGGTGTTTGTAGAGAAACTGGCAGATTAATTCCTAAAGAAAGATTAAGAGCGGTGCCACATACTACCTTAAGTATGGAAGCTAAGCTAAAACAAAACTAATATCGTTTATAAAAGGTATGCGCATATTGCATACCTTTTTTTTATTCATATGAAAAAATATATAGTCCCTATTCTTATTGTAATTGCTGTATTAGTAATTGACCAAGTGTTAAAAATTTGGATTAAAACCAATATGTACATTGGTGAGGAATTCAATTTAATGGGAAATTGGTTTATTATTCATTTCACGGAGAATAATGGAATGGCATTCGGGCTTGAATTAGGTGGTAGTTATGGCAAATTAGCCTTAAGCTTATTTAGAGTGTTTGCTGTTTTTGGCATTGGGTATATTTTTCATTACGTAATTAAAAATATGTACCATTTTGGCTTAATTACCTGTGTGAGCTTAATATTGGCTGGTGCTTTAGGTAATATTATCGACTCTGTGTTTTATGGCAAGCTCTTTGGGTATGCTGATTTATTGCACGGTAGAGTAGTGGATATGTTCTATATGCCAATTATTCAGGGTCATTACCCCGATTGGTTTCCGTTATGGGCAGGAGATGAATTCGTGTTCTTTAGGCCTGTTTATAATTTTGCTGATGCTGCTATAAGCATTGGTGTTATCACTATTATCCTGTTTCAGAACAAGTTTCTAAACCAAGAGTTCAAGGAAATTGAATCGAATTTAAGTAATTAATAAGCTTTTTTTGATTTCATTTAATTTCATAATATGATATATATCATATTATTAACTTTGTGTGGAGTGTACATTTGAGTATAATTTAACACCCCAAACAAAATGAAAACTCTCTCAATCATCGCATTAATACTCCTCCTAGGGTATAGTAGTATTGCACAAAAAAACCCCGAACCTGTTATTTCTGGCAGAACAATAGAAGTGGCCGCTTACGCAAGTCAAGAAGTGCTACCTAACACTATTTCTGTAAGTTTTGTATTAACCGAATATTATGATAATGGTAAATTGGTTACAATTCCTCAATCTACTGAAAACATAAAGTCTCTTATTTCGAAAATGAAATGTGATGTTAGTCAATTAACAATTGGTAACATTTATGGGTATATTAATACAAATTCAAACGGAGAAGAATTTTTCGATCATAAAACTAAGTATATGATGAAATTTAAAAACACTGATTGTGTTCATCAATTTTTACATAATGTAGATAAAAGAAGTTTACAGTCTTTTAATATTGATGGAATGTATTATGATAAAACAGATTCTATATTAAGACTAGTGCAAATTAAAGCATTTAACAAAGCTAAAGATAAAGCAAATGTTTATTTAAAATTGTTTGGTGAAGAAAGAGGCAAGCTTCTCGAAATACAGGAACTAAATAGATTTGAAACACTGCCTGATTTTTCTGGAAAAGGAGGAAGTGTAAATTCTGTTAACATACGCTCAGGTATAAGTTCTATCGAATCAGATGCGTCTAAATCTATGTACTTAAAAATAGAATACCTAGCAAGAGTAGTTTTTGAAATAAAATAATACTAAATAAATATTCTTTACGCTCATGAAAAAGATATATGCACTGGTATTAATTTTATTTTTAATTAATACAATTGGGAAAGCTCAAACTGTAGAGGGCTATAATTCTACAGACAGAAAAATAGAAGTTTTAGCATGCTCTAGTATAGAATTAACGCCCAATGATTTTTATTTAAGCTTTGTTTTAAAGGAGTATAAAAATAACGGTAAAATAATCACAATTAAGGAATCGCTCGCAGACATTGAGAAAATCATGCTAGAATTAAAGTGTGATCCAGCAGATTTAACTCTTGGCAATATTTATGGCTATGTTGATTCTAAAAAAGACGGTTCTCCTTTTTTTCAAGAGAAAATAAAATATATATTACGCTTAAATAAGTTAGAATGTATAGAGCAATTTATGGTTAGAGTAAATAAGTTCGCACTAGAGTCTGTAAATATTGATGAAATAAACGTTAAATTTCCCGACACTGTTATTAGAGAAATGCAACGTAAAGCATTTGAAGATGCAAGAGCAAAAGCGAATTTATTTTTAGCTATTTTTAATGAAAGCTGCGGCAAAGTTTTAGATATTTACGAAATTAACGGTGTAACTACCAAACCCAGTTCTAATGGTGAAGTGTATACTAAAAGTTCAATAATGATGTCGGAGGGTATTCAATATTCTAAAACGGTTTCCAGTAGTTCTAAAATGATTAAGTTCGAATATGTTGCTAAAGTAGTATTCGCAATAAAGTAGATAGATTTATTTAAACAATGCCATTTCCATTTTTGCTAGTGCTCTAGCTCTATGGCTGATGGCATTTTTTTCTGCCTCCTCCATTTCTGCAAAAGTTATGTTGTATCCAATAGGTTCAAAAATAGGGTCGTAACCGAAACCCTTGTTGCCGCTGCGTTCTAGCCGAATGTTGCCATGCACTTCGCCTTCAAAAATAAACTCTTCATTATTTAAAATGAGTGCAAGTACAGTTACAAATTTTGCTTTTCTGTTTTCAATACCTTTCATTTTCAATAATACTTTTTCAATATTTTGATCATGGTTTACAGGTTCGCCAGCATAACGTGCAGAGTAAACACCTGGCTCATTGTTGAGCGCTTCTATTAATAATCCAGAATCGTCTGCCAAACAATTACAATCAAATTTTTTATGGATAGTTCTTGCTTTAATTAATGCATTGCCAACGAAAGTGTCTGCATCTTCAATAATATCATCATAAAAACCAACATCTTCCATACTCAACAAATCATAACGATTTGCGAGAATAGATTTTATCTCTTCAATTTTATGTTTGTTATTGGAAGCAACAACGATGCGATGTTTCAAGCGAATTACTTTTTAATTTCTTCGTAGTCAACAAAGTCATCGTTACTTTTAGTAAAGCTGAATTTCTTCTTTGTTTTTGGCGGAGAATAATCAACATTAATTTCACCTTCTTTATGTTGGGTTTGTTGATTGCGGTATTGGTTCTCCATGTTTCTTTGCGCTTTTTTCATTACTTCTGTAACCATAAAAGGCATTAGTAACCTAGCTAAAAAGCGAAGCACTAAAACAATTAATAGGAGTGTTAAAATGAATTTAAACATGATAAAATTTTGTTTACAAATATACTAAATAACAGAAAGTAGGGAAGCTTGTTTAAGTATTCTTTGTAAACTTTTCATTATAAATGCTCTCCAAGGCAAACATTTCGTCTCGCAACTTAGCTGCCGTTAAGAAATCTAAGTCTTTAGAAGCCCTTAGCATCTCTTTTTTAGCAGTATCTATGGCTTTTTGCAACTCGTTTTTATTCATGTATTGTACCACAGGGTCGGCTGCTAAGTAGTTCTCTTCTCGCTCAACATATGCCTGTTGCACCCCATCTTTAAAGTCCATAATAGAGGTTTGTTCAATAATGGCTGCTTTTGTTTTGGTTACAGTGGTAGGTGTAATGCCATGTTCTGTATTGTATTGAATTTGTTTCTCTCTGCGTTTGTTTGTTACTTCAATAGTTAAGCGCATCGATTCTGTGATTTTATCAGCATACATAATTACTCTACCCTCCGAATTTCGGGCTGCCCTGCCAATGGTTTGAATTAAGGAACGTTCAGATCTTAAAAAACCTTCCTTATCTGCATCTAATATGGCTACCAAAGAAACTTCAGGTAAATCTAGCCCTTCTCACAATAAATTAATACCTATAAGTACATCAAAAACACCCAATCTTAAATCTCTCAAAATTTCTACACGTTCCATTGTTTTCACTTCGGAATGTATGTACCTGCATTTAATATTTAAACGTGTTAAATATTTACTTAGTTCTTCTGCCATACGTTTAGTAAGCGTGGTTACTAAAATTCTGAAGCCTTCTTTTATGGTTTTATCAATTTCATCAAGCAAATCATCTACTTGGTTTATAACAGGGCGAACTTCAATTAAAGGATCTAACAAACCCGTTGGTCGTATAATTTGCTCTACTACTACACCTTCAGATTGTTGTAATTCATAATCGCCTGGCGTAGCACTTACATAAATAATTTGCCCAGTTAAGGATTCAAATTCTTGGAAGTTTAAGGGTCGGTTATCCATTGCTGATGGCAATCTGAACCCATATTCTACTAATGAGTTTTTTCTGGATCTATCGCCTCCGTACATGGCTCTAATTTGTGGAACGGTAACATGGCTTTCATCAATTACCATTAAAAAATCATCCGGAAAATAATCTAACAAACAAAAGGGCCTGTCGCCAGGTTTTCTGCCATCAAAAAATCTTGAGTAATTTTCGATGCCAGAGCAATAGCCCAATTCGCGAATCATTTCTAAATCGTAATTCACTCGTTCATCAATTCGTTTTGCTTCCAACATTCTTTTCTCGCGCTCAAACTGATCTTTACGTTGCACTAACTCATCTTGTATATCTCTAATAGCACCTTGCATACGGTCTTTAGGCACCACATATAAATTAGCAGGGTAAATGGAGCTGGTATCCATTTTCTCAATTGTTTTTCCTGAGTTGGGTTCTATGGTGCTAATCTCTTCAATCTCGTCACCAAAAAAAGAAATGCGCAAGGCGTAATCAGCATAAGCTAAATAAACATCTACCGTTTCACCTTTCACTCTAAACGTACCACGTCTAAATTCTGCGGTTGTTCTGGAGTAAAGTAATTCTACCAGTCTAAACAGAAATGCATTTCTACTTACCACTTGGCCTACTTGTAAACGCACTACACTATCTGTAAAATCTGCAGGGTTACCCATACCATATATACAAGAAACAGATGATACCACAATTACATCTCTTCTGCCCGATACTAATGCAGATGAAGTACGTAATCTTAATTTTTCTATTTCTTCGTTTATGGCTAAATCTTTTTCGATGTATGTGTTAGTAGTAGGTAAGTATGCTTCTGGTTGATAATAATCATAATACGAAACAAAATAATTAACAGAGTTTTCTGGGAAGAATTGTTTGAACTCTCCGTATAATTGAGCGGCAAGAGTTTTATTATGACTTAATATTAATGTTGGTCGTTGTACTTGTTGTATAACGTTTGCAATACTAAAGGTTTTGCCCGAACCGGTAACTCCTAGTAATGTTTGAAAGCGTTCTTCTTTTTGCAATCCTTCTACTAATTGTCGAATGGCTTCCGGTTGGTCGCCGGTAGGAATATAGTTGGAGGTTAACTTAAATTGCATTAACAAATATAAGAAAGAAGTATTAGTAAACTACGTGGATTAGAAATGATTTTGAGTACAAATCTGTTTTTAAAAATGCAACATAAGCACCTGGTGCTACAGCACTACCATTTAATTTACCATCCCAAATAAATGATTCAAATTTTTCCGCAGAAAACATAACTTTTCCCCATCTATCAAATATTTTCAAAGCTTCTATTTTACATGGGTTGTTAGTGGTATTCTCAATATAAAATACATCATTTTTACCATCATCATTTGGAGAGATTACCTCGGGAAAATAAATTCCACCGTTAATATTTTCTTTTACAATTAATACATTTTCAACTATAGAATCTTCACAAGCCGAGTTCGGATTTGTAATTAGCGTTACGGTATAATTTCCTGTATTTTGAAAATTATGGATAAACATATTTTCTCTACTTGTATTCCCATCACTTAATTTCCACAATAATTCGTCACTAAAATTTACAGAGTTAAATATTGTGCCAGCCAAACACACATCATTTGTTATTTCAATTTGTGCCTCAACAAATGGAGCAACGAATAATTCTAAAGTATCTAATCCCAAATTGCAATTATTATCGGCCACTCTAGAATAAACAGTATACCTGCCTCCTTTAGAAAATTGATGCGTAAATGATTTTGAATAATAAGTGAAATTATCTGGACCTACTATATCCCATATGTATGATTCATTTGACAAAGTATTTTGAAGTAGAAAGCTGAATGGCTCACTTGAGCAATACCCTATATATTCTATTTCTGTACTTACCGGGAAATGGTCAACAATATAAATGTGAATAGTATCCGTATCAGAATTGCATTCGAAATTAGAAATAAGTGTACACACATAATTTCCAGGTTTATTGTAAATAAAAGTTTCATTCGAATTAATTGAAGTATTATTCGGACTATTTATGTCTCCAAAATTCCACAATACAGAGCTAGGCAGCGTATTTGCATTTAATACAAATGGTACGGCGCTATTTTTGCAATATGTAATTGCATTTGGCTCAATACTTACAGAGTTCAATGGTTCTATAGTAATTGTAATACTATCTGTTTTTGAACCGCATTCTGAAACCGTAAACACTTTTACATTGTATGTTCCTGGCTGTGTAAAGGTATAAGTAGGGTTTTGTAAATTTGAAGTATCATTTAATAAAGTACTAATTCCAAAATCCCATTTATATTTGATAATTGTTGAAGTGCTACTATCTACATTAAATAAAATCGGCTTGCCCAAACATTTGCCATTTCTGCTAAGAGATACTTCGTATGGTATTTCTTTTACAATAGTTACTCTAAACGTATCTGTATCAGAGTTACAGTTGTAACTTGCAATGTAATAAATCAAATAAGTGCCTGCGGTGTCAAAGCTATATTTTGGTTCTTTAGTAGTATTCGTAGTGGAATCCCCAGCAATCCATGTAAATGAATTAGGAGGAACACTGTTAATTGCGCTCATACTTATTACTTCCGAAATACAGTAAGGTCTATTTTCAATTATAATTTTCGAAGAGTCGTTTAATGGTCCGCAATTCAAAATTTTATCTAAAATATTATTACTTGTTGAAGAAACGAGTGACTTAATTGCACCTGCATTATTAAAACTAAAAGTTTGAGTCCGTGAATTTATATTCACAGCAGTTTGTATAAAATATTTAGTTTGAAAAAAATCACAACATTTAAAAATAAAGCTATCTGTTTTAAATAATATAATTGCAGTATTTGGGATACTAGTAAATTTGGTAGAACTCATAACACCAACAATCTCATTATTACTTGTAGAGCTTATTGCATTTATATTGTTTATTATACTTTGTCGATCTAAAATTTTACTTGAAATAATATTTCCATCTAAATCTGTTTTTATAAAAAAAGATTTAATTGGAACAATAATGCTATCTAATACTATAATAGTATCTGAATTCCCGGCAATAATTAACTCATTTTCTAATGCAATTAATGTAGTTGGGTATTCGTCTGAAGTTTGGCCATATGCTTTCGTGAATTCAACATTTAAATCAAAATCCATCTTGCTTAATAATGCATCAAATCCCCCTACACCATAGCTATATGAGCCACCTAGTACATATAATGAGCCATTTTTTATTATTAAATCATATGCGGCTTCATTATCAATGCCACCTAGCGTCTTAGATACTATAGTTGATAAATTTGGAGAATATTTAACCATGTAAAAATCCATTGCAACTTGCCATAATTTGGCACCAGCTACGACTATATTCCCATCTGGCAATTCAATAACATTGTTAAAATAATCCGTGCCATAATTGTTGCTAATTATAGAACTTATTAAATCACCTGAAGCATTAACATTATAAATTAAAGCATCTCTGTCTGAAAGTTCATTCCCGCTTCTAGAGCCATAACCTACAAGAAAAAAACTTCCGTTTGTATGTTGTATAGCCGACTCAACTATATCGTTAAAAGCTCTAAAATTTTGTTTCGACCAAATAATATTTAAGCTCAAATCAAGCTTCATCCAGAAAATATTATTTCCTTGACTTCCTGTTGTGTCTGTAATTCCGCATACAAAAATATTTTTATCGTTGGTTTCTAAAACGACTTTTAAATATTTACAGTTAGCTAATTTTTTCGAAGCTTTGATATTACCATTTTTATCAGCAATCATAATAATTGCTTCATCATTGGAGTTATGCCCACCAAATACAATTTGATTGTCGCTTAATACCGTTGAAATGAAACCATAGCTTGGTC
>JAGVEE010000025.1 GCA_020058405.1 Sphingobacteriales bacterium | reverse complement strand
CAAGTTAGTAGTCATGATGATTAAAGTGTTTGTAAAATCGATAACTCGACCTTTCGAATCAGTTAATCTTCCATCATCTAAGATTTGTAATAAAAGGTTAAAAACATCTGGATGAGCTTTCTCAACCTCATCTAGTAATACAACTGAATAAGGTTTTGACCTAACAGCTTCTGTTAATTGACCACCTTCATTATAACCTACGTATCCCGGAGGCGAGCCAATTAGTTTAGCTACAGTATGTTTTTCCATATATTCTGACATATCTAGTCGAATCATACTTTCTTCACTACCAAACATGTAGTCTGATAATGCTTTTGTTAATTCAGTTTTACCAACTCCAGTAGGTCCAGCAAAGATAAAACTTGCGATTGGTCGATTGGGGTTTCTTAAACCAACTCGAGCTCTTCTAATTGCTTTTGAAACTGCTACAACTGCATGTTTTTGACCGATAATACGTTCATGAATTGTGTTCTCCATTTTTAAAAGACGAGCAGATTCTGAACCTGTTATTTTTGTAACTGGAATCCCAGTCCAATTTGATACCACTCCTGAAACATCTGTTTCGGTAACCATATCAACATCACGTCTAGTAAATCCTCTAGCTTCACTAGTTAATGCTGATTGTTTCATGATTCGAATATGTGTGCGCACTTCCATTTCATGATCTAAAAGTTGTTTAGCAGCTTCAAAATCATGTTCTTTAATACACTCTTCTTTGTCTTTAATAGTTTCTTGAAGTTCATGCATTAAACTTCTTAATCCTAATGGTAGTCGTCGGTTTTCTAATCGTACGCGGGCACCAGCTTCATCTAATACATCAATTGCTTTGTCGGGTAAATAACGATCTGCAACATATTTATCTGATAAAATAGCAGCTTGTTCTAATGCTTTATCGTGGTAACTTAATGTGTGATGCTGTTCAAATTTTGATCGTAAACCGCGTAAAATTTCAATTGTGGTACCTACACTTGGTTCTTCAACATGAACAGGTTGGAACCTTCTTTCTAATGCTGGGTCACGTTCGATATACTTACGATATTCATCATTAGTTGTAGCACCAATACATCTGAATTTCCCTCGTGCTAAAGCTGGTTTTAATATGTTAGCAGCATCGACTGCTCCTTCGGCAGCCCCAGCTCCAACTAATGTATGAATTTCATCAATTACAATAATAACTGCTGAATCATTTTGAGCCTCTTCTACAATTCGTTTTAATCGCTCTTCAAATTCACCTCGATATTTAGTACCAGCTAAAATTGAACCTAGATCTAAAGCCATAATAAGGCTACCATCTAAAAAATCAGGAACTTTTTCTGTTAAGATAAGTTGCGCTAAACCTTCTGCAACTGCAGTTTTACCTACCCCAGGTTCACCAATAAGGACTGGGTTATTTTTAGTCCTTCTCGCTAAAACAGCAATAACGTCATCAATTTCTTTTTCACGTCCAATAACCGGATCTAAATTACCGTCAATCGCTTCTTTTGTTACATTTTCTGCGTATTCATCTAAAGTTGGCGTTGGACTTCCTTTTTTCTCACGTTCTAATAAGAATTTTTCCGCTTGTGTTAAAGGTCGTAAAATTTCTTCTTGAGTTTCTTCGATATACGTTAAAATTAAATTTCTTAGTTTATGAATATCGACATTTAGTTTATCTAGTGTTCGCATTGCGACACCATCAGATTCAGCAATAAGCGCCAACAAAATATGCTCTGTTCCCACAAAGTTTTGACCTAAGTCCTTTCCTTCATGAACTGCCATTTCTAAGACTCTTTTTGCTCTTGGAGTGAAAGGTATTTCCGAGGCTACAAATCCTGTACCTCTACCGATATACAATTCAATTTCTTTTCGAGCTTTTTTTAAGGTAACTTTTAGTTTCTTTAAAGCTCTTGCTCCAATTCCATGTCTTTGTCCAATAACGCCTAGTAAAAGTTGTTCTGTTCCCACAAAATTATGGCCCATACGTCGAGCTTCTTCTTGTGAAAGCATAATAACTTTTATAGCGCCTTCGGTAAACTTCTCAAACATCGATTTTATTCTTTAATTTTAAAAGGGTTTTGATTCTATTCACTTTATTCTATATTATACAATAATTTGATTCTAAGTTTTATGGTAAAATGAGCCTATAATGTATTACAATTAAGGAAATGAATATAAAAAGACTATTGATATATGGCGGTATGGCCAAGTGGTAAGGCAGTGGATTGCAAATCCTCGATTCCCCAGTTCGAATCTGGGTGCCGCCTGATAATATTTCAACTATAATATTGTCTTTAGGTACATTTTTAAATATCCTATACAGTAATCAGCATTGGGAATGTGGTGGAATGGTAGACACGACGGACTTAAAATCCGTTGCCTAGTGATAGGCGTGAGGGTTCAAGTCCCTCCGTTCCCATTTTTATGACTTTTTAACGGTTTTAGTAATTGTGAAAAGTTTCATTTATGAATAAGAGTTTATACATATTCATTTGACAAAGTCACATAGACTCTCGGAATCATTTTAATATTTTTTTATTTAAATTAAAGCTAAAAAAATTTATTGTTTTATCTTAAGTAATATATTATTACTTAAGATAAACAGATTCTATAAAACACACCGGCTGGTAAATCAGCTTCTGATAATACATCAAAAATCGGCACTTCGGAATCGTAAGAAATTTCTACCATTCGTTTATAAACGCGAATCTCAAAATGTTCTCTAGAATCTTTATCCACGTGTGGTGATCTTAATACACAGTAAATTCTTTTACTAGTAGGTAAAGAAACAACCCCAATAGAATTTAAAGGAGTATTTTTTAATAGATCAGTAATCTTTTGACACGATGAATTTAAAAGACCGCTATTAAACGATTCCAATCTTACACGAATTTTGGCATTCGTCGTTATATCCATAAGATTTTTTAATTATTTAACAATTTTAGAAACTACACCTGCACCAATTGTCCGGCCACCTTCACGAATTGCAAATCGCATACCTTCTTCAATTGCTACTGGGTAAATTAATTCCGCAGTCATTTTGATACGGTCACCTGGCATTACCATTTCAACTTCTGAACCATCATCAGCAGTAAATTTTGTAATCGAACCTGTAACATCGGTTGTTCTAACATAAAATTGTGGTCTGTAACCAGTAAAGAATGGTGTGTGACGGCCACCTTCATCTTTTGTTAATACATAAACTTCTGATTCAAAACTTGTATGTGGTGTAATTGAACCAGGTTTTGCTAGTACCATACCGCGTTCAATATCGTCTCGTGTGATACCACGTAATAAAATACCAACGTTATC
>JAGVEE010000380.1 GCA_020058405.1 Sphingobacteriales bacterium | reverse complement strand
ATAGAAACTTTTTTTTCATTGCTACGAAATGCTTTTTCTGATGGATTTTTAATTGTTTTTAGGTATTCAATAATTACCCACAAGCAAACTAGTAGTAGTACAAAATATAATACTATAGGAACGTTTAAAACTGTAAATAACATTATTAAACTTAAGTTCATTCCTAAAGCCAAGGCCATTATTAAATATTGAGCATTATGCAAACCAAGCTGTTTAGAATAAGAATCAACCGTTGGGCGTTCGGCATCTGCGGAATGTGTTTTACGAGCAATTTCGAATGCAAAGCCACTCAATAAACTCAATAAAACTAGATAAACTAAGGCATTGTTATACACAAACTGAAAATCAAACGAGCTCCATATCCATAGTATTATAAGTGGCATAATAATCATATGAGAGATTGCATACACTAATAAATTTTTGGTTAATAATTTTGGGATGAAAAACTCATACCTCATTACTATAGAATAAAAGAGCGCTATAAACCACGTAATTTGTGAGGCTATACCTGCTTTATACACCCAAATAAGTTCGATAATTAGTCCTACAGTTGCTAGTATTTGCAAGGTTTTTAAATTTATTTTTCCTGATTGAAGTACCCGTTGAGGATGATTAATTACATCAATAGCATAATCTTTCATCTCATCAAACACACGTAGACGAAAAAAGAAAGAAATAACAGATAATACTCCTATACTATGAAATGTAATGGAATGGGTATTTCCAGCAATTAACATTTGATGTACTACAAATACCATTGCGTATAATATGAAAAACAACATCATATTAATAAAAGGAAAACGCTCGTTTAAATAGTTTAGTAAATACTTAAATTTCATATCTTTAAATATGCTAAAAAAATTATACCCATTCAGATATATTGTATTAGTTTTTATATTAATTCTTGCTGGCATTAGTATAAATAGTATTAAAAAAGCAGTTGTAGTGGATAACAGTTTGGAAGTTTGGTTTTTAAAAGACGACCCTTCTGTAATCGATTACAACGAGTTCAAACAAAAATTTGGGAACGACGAAATTATAATGCTTATGATTAAAGATAAGCAAAGTATGTTAAACAAAGAACAAAGTTTGAAATTGCAAAAACTAAGCAAAACATTGTTATCTCAAGCAGATGTAAAAGCTGTATTTTCTGCTGTAGACCAAGAGATCATAGAACTTGGCTTGTTAGGCCCAAAGAAAAAGAAACTTGTAGAGCTTTATAATGAAAAAAGTATAAGAGCCTATTACGATAAAAACAAAAGCTTAAAAAATCAATATTTTTCTGAAGACGAGAAGAGTACACGAATTATTATTGTGTTGAAAAACATACCGAATTTTGATGCAGAAAGAGGTAGAATAATTAAATCTATAAAAAAACAAACTGACGAAATAATGGGTGCCGAGCATACGTTTTGGGGCGGCATTGGGATTATATATGAAGGGCTAAATACTTTGTCGGCACAAGACTTTGGAAAGTTTTTGGGTTTAGGCTATTTAGCCATGTTTATTATAATTCTGATTTTATACAGAAGTTTTTGGGTGGTGTTACATGCATTGTTAACAGTATCACTTTCTACATTCTTTTGCTTGGCATTATATGGAGCAATGGGTTACCAATTAAATATAATGACCAGTTTATTGCCCACTATTTTTGTGTTACTCGGAGTAATGGATACTCTGCATATATACAACGAACGAAACAACTTAATAAAAGAAGGGTTTACTAAAAAAGAAAGTGCCTTAGAGGCGATGAGCAAGGAATTTAAACCTTGTTTGTTTACCAGTTTAACCACCATGGCCGGTTTCTTGGCATTATTGAGTAGCCCAATGTCGATATTG
The DNA here is from genome assembly GCA_020058405.1 of Sphingobacteriales bacterium. Classification (GTDB taxonomy): domain Bacteria; phylum Bacteroidota; class Bacteroidia; order Sphingobacteriales; family Sphingobacteriaceae; genus CAJBVG01. The sequence continues at coordinate 1,903 of JAGVEE010000380.1, read as the reverse complement.
CAAAGCTTTGGTTTTTTTGCTGCTTTTGGAATCGGCTTGTGTTTTATTTTCACGTATATTCTTGGTTTGTTTTTTCTGCCAATAGCGAATGCGCATTCACCTTCAGAAATTAAAATATTAAATGGTTTATTGAAAATTGAAGGATTGGTGATTAGAAAAAGAAAAATAGTAATAGGCATTTATGTTTTACTATTTGGGATTTGTATATATGGCATCACTCAAATAAAAACGGATACCGAAACGATGAGTTATTTCCCAACGGAGCATGAAGTAATAAAGGATCATTACACTATCGAAAATTCTTTTGGAGCATACATGCCATTAGAATTAAGCATAGAATCTAAAAACGATGAATTATTTTCTGCAAATACTATAAAAAAGTGTAATGAATTTACTGAGTATTTGTTAGCAAATAAAATTGCTGAAAAGGCCAATGGATATTATACTTTCCTACAGGAAACCAATCGATTTTTACCAATAAATTTAAGAGATGATTCTACGGTTTCTTATCATAAATCTGCGTATTATTTTAAATGGATTAACCCCACATTATATCAGTACTATGTAAACGATGAAAGTAATTCTGCTAGGATAACCTTGTTTGGCAAAATACCAAGTGCTGCAGAATTAACTAAAAAATCTGAAGCTGCTTTGAGTATTGCAGATTCTATTTTCGGCGAGAACTATGTTGTAAAAGCAGGTGGCTACCAACCCATGTATTCTAAAATTGCTAACTACACCGTGCAATCACAAGTGTATAGCATCATCATTGCATTTATTGCCATTTTTGTGTTGATATGGATTTTTATTAGAGATTTCAAATTAGCTGTTGTAGCAATTGTTACCAATGCTTTTCCGATAGCCTGTATTTTTGGTACTATGGGTTTATTAAATTATCAACTCGATTTGGCTACCGCAAGTATTGCGGCCATTTGTTTAAGTTTTTGTGTTGATGATACCATACACTATATTTTTCATTACAAAAGAATACGAACAACAGATGGCTTACATGATATTAGAATTAAAACATTGAAACACGTAGGTGCAGCAATTGTAATGACAAGTATAGTATTGTTTGCAGGCTATATACTTTTACTTTTTGGTTCGCTGAAAACGGTGTATTACTTTGGGCTATTAACTAGCATTGCAATAGTTGCAGCGCTCATAGCACAGTTAACATTACAGAGTGTATTGTTGTATTATATGGACAAAAAAAAGCCCGAATAAATCGGGCTTTTTTATTTTCTTGGATAGCTCACTCCTATCTTTCCGCTATGTCGACCAAAATTAATTTCTTGAAAATTATCGCTCCTTAAACGACATGAAAAATCTATTTCAAATGTTACAACAGGATCACCCAACTCATTTTTTTCATATGAGGACACGTTTGCGATTTTAAAGAATGAACCATCTTGTAGTACAGGATCACTTCTAAAAACCTCACCATTTTTATTTCTATAGGTTATAATTACTTGTGACAAATGCATAGAATCTACAGAGTTCAATGGCACTTGATGGTGCCTGAAGGAATTTTGACACGGTTCTGGAATTTGTGTTCCTACTACCAATTCTTTTACTACTACTCGTGTACAAAATAGGTCAGGTAGTGTCCTCAAATAAAATATTTTAAACTTTCCTGTATCAGAATAATTATGAATCGGATTTGCAACAAATGCGTTAGTTCCATCACCAAAATCCCATACATATTGAGCTGGCTGATTCACTGTATCTGTATAGAATTGAATTGTGCTAGGACTTAAAAATGTATAATTAAAATCTGTTTCACATTCGTCAGCACTACTATCAGGGTTAACTACAATTTGTTTTAAAGTATAAGAAGTACAGCTCCCTTCATCAATCTGCAAAACTACATTATAATCTGCGTCTTGGTTAAATTTATGTT
>JAGVEE010000099.1 GCA_020058405.1 Sphingobacteriales bacterium | reverse complement strand
TCTGCGCAATCATGCGCTGCTCTTCCGTCCATTCTTCAGGTATGAAAATATCTTTTGCTAATGTGTCTTTGATTAGGAATTCTCCGCCTTTTGTTAATGATTTGTTCATATTCTGTGATTGTTATTTGCTGTTTATGTTAAGTATTAAGAATTAAGTATTAAGTATTAAGAATTAAGAATTTGGGAGATGGTTGGTTAATTTATAAAACAAACCATTATTTGTTATTCCTATTTCGTAAGGCTTGTTGAAACTTAAAATTCATTTTCTTTAATTCTTCCAATTCATCTGTAACCATTTTTTTTACATCTTTATTAATAAATTTTAATTTTTCTGATAAAAATATTTGGGATTGCAACTCTGCTGTTGAGCCATTTGCTATCACCAAAAATCTAATCAACTCTACGTCACTATTTCGACCACAACCTTCAGCAATGTTTGAAGAAATTGAAACCGATGCTCTTCTCATTTGATTTACTATTCCAAATTTTTCCTGCGAAGGAAAATCATTTGTTATTTTATAAATTAATTCAGATACTTCAATTGCTTTTATCCATATCTTTAAGTCTAAGAAATTATGCATTTTGCTATTTTTATAGCAAATATCTCCGCTACAAAAAATCTGTCAAGCTAAAAATTAAAATACTTTATTCCACCCTCTTAATTCTTAATACTTAATTCTTAATACAAATTTCCAAATTAGCACTTCCCTTCCTGTACAACGTACAATATACACTGTACAACTTACAGCAACTCAAACACCCCTGCTGCTCCTTGGCCCGCACCTACACACATGGTTACCATTCCGTACTTGTTATTTCTTGCGCGCATTTCGTTAAATAATTGCACACTTAATTTTGCTCCAGAGCAACCCAATGGATGACCTAATGCAATGGCTCCTCCATTTACATTTACGATGTCATGGTTCAAGCCCAATGTTCTTATTACTGCTAATGATTGAGAAGCAAATGCTTCATTCAATTCAATTAATTCTATGTCGTTTAATTTTAAGTTTGCTGCTTTTAATGCCATTGGTATTGCTTCTACCGGACCAATGCCCATAATTCTTGGAGGCACACCTGCAACCGAATAAGAAATTAATTTAGCAATTGGTTTTACATTTAATCGTTTCAACATTTCTTCAGACACTATCATCACAAATGCTGCTCCATCTGATGTTTGCGATGCATTACCCGCAGTTACACTTCCTACTGCATCAAACACGGGTTTTAGCTTTGCTAATTTCTGTATGTCGGTATCAGCACGCGGTCCTTCATCTGTATCAAAAACATATTCTTTGTTTTTCTTCTTTCCGTTTGCATCAATGTAAACTTCATTTATATTGATAGGCACTATACCCGATTTAAATTTACCTTGTTCAAATGCGGCTACTGCTTTTCTGTGCGAGTGAAAAGAAAATTCATCTTGATCTTCTCTTGTAACTTTGTATTCACGTGCAACTGCTTCTGCTGTTAAACCCATTCCCCAATAGTAATCCGGATTATTTTTTGCCACTTCATAATTAGGCACTACTTTCCATCCACCAAATGGGATGGTCGACATTACCTCTACTCCACCAGCAATAATACAATCGCTCATACCTGCTCTAATTTTTGCAGTTGCAATGGCAATGGTTTCTAATCCCGATGCACAATATCTATTCACCGTCATTCCCGGAACTTTATCGGTTTTTAATCCCATTAAAGAAATCATTCTGCCAATGTTTAAGCCTTGCTCTGCTTCGGGTGTAGCGTTTCCAACAATTACGTCGTCAATCCATTCTTTTTCTAACTGCGGAAAATCTAACATCATGTGTTGTATAACATCCGATGCTAAATCGTCCGGGCGATAAAATCTTAGTTTACCACGTGGCGCTTTTCCAACTGCGGATCTGTATGCCGAAATGATATATGCTTCTTTCATAAATTAATTTCTTAATGGTTTACCACCTTTTAAAATGGCTTGTAATCTTTCTAATGTTTTACGCTCTGCACATAATGATAAAAATGCTTCTCTCTCTAAATCGAGTAGGTATTGTTCGGATACTAAAGTGGGTTCACTTAAATCACCACCACATAAAACGTATCCTAATTTTTCAGATATTTTTTTATCATGCTCAGACATGTAATGGCCCGAATACATTGTATTTGCACCTGCGAAGACCATCCCTAAACCTTGTCGGCCTAAAACTTTAATGTCTTTTCTTTCTGTTGGTCGTACATATCCATCATTCGCTAACTCAATTGCTTTTTGTTTTGCATCAGCAATTAATCTATTCTGATTCATACTTATTCCATACTGACCTTTTTTCAAATAACCTAAACCAAACGCTTCTTCAGCTGAAGTAGAAACTTTAGCCATACCAATGGTTAGGAATTTTTCTCTTAAGGTATTTAATTCATAATCGCCTTCGCGGTAAGCATCGGAAATGCGTAAAGCAAATTCTTTTGATCCACCACCACCTGGTATTACACCCACTCCAAATTCTACAAGCCCCATATAGGTTTCGGCATTTGCCTGTACCCAATCTGCATGCAAACATAATTCGCATCCACCACCTAGTGTTAAATGATTTGGAGCAGCCACAACAGGAATGGATGAGTATCGAACACGCATCATTGTTTTTTGAAATTGGCGAATGGCAAAATCTATTTCATCATACTCTTGTTCTACAGCCATCATAAATATCATAGCAATATTTGCACCAGCAGAAAAATTTGCTCCTTGGTTACCTACTACTAATCCACGGAAATCTTTTTCAGCAAGATCAATTGCTTTATTAATCCCCATCAATACTTCACCACCAATCGAATTCATCTTTGTATGGAATTCGCAATTCAAAATTCCGTCGCCTAAATCTGTAACGGTTACACCAGAATTTCCCCACACCTTTTTATTTGCACGTAAATTGTCTAGTATAATAAAGGCTTCTGCACCTGGTATCTTTTTATATTCTTTGCTAAACTGATCGTAATAATTTACTTGTGCATTTTCTGTTTTGTAAAAAGATGTTTTACCCGATGCTAACATTTCAGTTAACCAAGGTGCAACTGTTAAGCCTTCTTTTTGCATGGCATCAACAGTATTCTGAACTCCTAATACATCCCAAACTTGAAAAGGACCTAACTCCCAACCAAAGCCAGCACGCATTGCATCATCTAAGCGATAGAGGTCGTCGGTAATTTCTGGAACACGTTTCGTACAATAAGCAAACAATGTATACATGGTTTTGCGGAAGAAAATTCCAGCAGTATCAGTCGCAGTGTTTAGAAACTGTAAACGATCTTTTAAATTATCCATCGTTTTCATTGCTTCAAGCGATGCCGATTTAAACTTTTGTTTTGGTTCGTATTCTAGCGTTTTTAAATTGAGAGATAAAATATCTTTTTCCCCCTTTTCATTTTTAATCTTTTTGTAGAAGCCTTGTTTCGTTTTATCACCCAACCAATTATTAGCTTCCATTTTTGCGATGAATTCTGGAATTCTAAAAGCATCTTTGGATTCATCGTTAGGTAAATTATCTTGTAAGCCACGAGCTACTTTAATCAAGGTATCTAAGCCTACCACATCTGTAGTTCTAAAGGTTGCAGATTTTGGTCGGCCTACGATAGTCCCAGTATATCTGTCTACTTCATCTATACTTAATCCCATTTCATCTACCATATGAAATAAAGAAAGTATAGAGAATACACCAATTCTGTTTGCAATAAATGCTGGAGTATCTTTACACAATACAGTGGTTTTACCTAAATATAAATCACCATAATGCAACAAGAAATCAACAACAGATTGGTCAGTATCCACTGTAGGAATTATTTCTAACAAAGGCAAATAACGAGGCGGATTGAAAAAATGTGTTCCACAGAAATGTTTCTTAAAATCATCACTCCTACCTTGTGTCATTAAATGAATAGGAATACCAGAAGTATTGGAAGTAATAAGAGTTCCTGGTTTACGAAATTTTTCTACACGTTCGAATAAACTTTGTTTAATACCCAAATTTTCAACTACTACTTCTATAATCCAATCACATTCAGAAATCCAATTTAAATTATCATCAAAATTACCAGTAGTAATTAATTTTGCAGTTTGCTTTGTAAATACAGCCGAAGGATTGGCACTCAGCGTTTGCTTAAGTGCATCGTTTACAATTCTATTTTTTATTGATGGATGATCTAAAGAAATGCCTGCGGCTTGCTCCGTTTCAGTTAATGCTTTGGGTGCTATGTCTAATAGATAAACACTTACGCCAGCATTTGCAAAATGGCAAGCAATACGCGAGCCCATTACACCTGAACCTAATACCGCTACTTTATTAATTCTTCTCATTGTTATTTGTATATGTTTACAATTTTAGCTGAATATTTTTCTAAAATTGCTTTACGTTTTAAACTTAATTTTGGAGTTAGTTCTCCTTCATCAATACTAAACTCACGAGGCAATAGCACAAACTTTTTTATTTGTTCCCATTGACCTAAAGGGCTGTTGTAAAAATCAACTTCTTTTTGAATTCTATCGATGATGCGTTGATCGTTTATAATGGAAGCATTATCTACATAGTCAATATTTTTAATTGCGCACCAATCTTTTAAATGTGCAAAAGCAGGTATAATTAAAGCTGAAGGGAAACGTTCGTTTTCACCTAGAACCATGATCTGCTCAATGAATTTAGATTCTTTGAATTTATTTTCGATTACTTGTGGAGCAATATATTTACCACCAGCTGTTTTAAAAATTTCTTTTTTACGATCTGTAATTTTTAAGTATCTATTATCTACCCATTCACCAATATCTCCAGTATGGAACCAACCTTCTGCATCTATCACTTCGTTTGTAGCTTCTACTTTTTTGAAATACCCTTTCATAATGTTGGGTCCTCGAGCTAAAATTTCTCCATCGGCTGCAATTTTAACTTCTACTCCTGGTATTGTTGGTCCCACTGTTCCAAACCACCGCATTCCTTTTTCAATACCATTTACTGCCACTACTGGAGAAGTTTCAGTTAATCCGTAACCTTGTAATACTGGTATTTGAGCTGCCCAAAACACACGTGCTAAACGCTCTTGCAATGCAGCTCCACCTGCACAAATAGCTTTAATATTTCCACCTAATGCTTCTCTCCATTTTTTGAAAATTATTTTATTTGCAATGTATAATTGGAATTCATACCACCAACCATTTGCTCCATCATACTCATATCTCAAGCCTAAATCTAGGGCCCAAAAAAATAATTTTTTCTTTATGCCAGTTAATTCTGCTCCTTTAGCCACAATTTTATCATACACTTTTTCAAGCAAACGAGGTACAGTTGTAAACATGTGTGGCTGAACTTCCTTTAAATTATCTGCTATTTTTTCTAGCGACTCTGCGTAGTAAATACTCACTCCTTTACTTAAGTACATATATACTACCATACGTTCAAAAATATGAGAGAGTGGTAAAAAACTTAATGCTTTGTGCGATCCATCGGGAATTAAAGGATTTGATGATTTGAAATTACTTACCAAGTTATCATGTGTAAGCATTACACCTTTAGGGTTTCCTGTTGTTCCCGATGTATATATTAAGGTTAATAAATCGTCGGGTTGTACGTTGTCTCTGTATTCAATTATTTTGTCGATATCATTTGCATCGCCTAAATTTTTTAAATAATCCCAATGTTTTACATTTTCTGAATTAATATTTTCATACGAAAAAACATGTTGTAATTCTGGACAATCAGCTTGTACATTTTTTATTTTTTCATACAAATCATCTGTAGCTACAAATACCACTTTAGCACCAGAATCTTGTAAAATATATCTTAAATCGGCTTCGGCAAGTGTGGGATATAAAGGTAAATGGATTGCACCCATTTGCATTACTGCAAAATCTACAATGTTCCATTCGGGTCTATTAGGCGACATGTTAGCAATTTTGTCGTCTTTTTTTATCCCTAATTTTAATAAACCTAAACTCAATTCATCTACTTGCCTTATAAAACTTTCTGTTTCATAAGTAACCCATTTCCCATTTACCTTAGCTGAAAAAACAACTTTTTCAGGGTAATACATTTTTAGAAATGGTAGCAAATCAAATACACGTGTTATTTTCATGGAAAAATATTTTTTGGATAAGTTACTATTTTTTCCTCTTCAATTTCATGTTATACCAATTTTTTTAATGATATTAGATAAATAAATACAACACTATACCGTATTGGTATTTAGTACAAATATATCTTTATTTTAATTAAAAGCAAGTTTATGGCAATAAATTTCAACTTTTCTAAAGAATTTAATTTAAAAATACCGGTTGTAATGGCTCCTATGTTCTTGGTTTCAAATCTACCAATGTTAAAAGCAGCAATCGACGCAGGTATACTCGGGGTGTTCCCAACACTCAATTATAGAAACGATGGTGAATTAGAAAGTGTTTTAAATAGTTTAAATGAACACAAGAGCAAATCAAATCTGGGAAATTATGGCGTGAACTTAATTGTTCAAAAAACGAATGTAATTTTTGAAAAACATTTAAGTATTTGCGTAAAGGCAAAAGTTCCCTTTTATATAACTTCATTGGGTTCACCGGCAAGAGTAATAGAAGAAGCACATAAATATGGTGCAAAAGTATATTGTGATGTAACTAATTTACAACATGCTAAAAAGTGTTATGACTTAGGTTGTGATGGATTTATTGCAGTGGGGCAAGGAGCTGGCGGACATGCCGGACCGAATCCGTTACAAGTATTGGTGCCTAGTTTGAAACATGCTTTTCCAGATAAACCTGTAATAGCTGCAGGAGGAATTGCAAATGGCGAAGGATTATTATCTGCGATGGCATTGGGTGCTTGTGCAGCATCTATAGGTACAAGATTTATAGCTAGCGAAGAAGCCGGAGTAAGTGATGAATATAAAAATGGTATTGTGAATTCAGAAATGGACGATATAGTGCTAACCGAAAAAATTTCGGGAACACCTTGTACTATTATAAATACACCTTATGCTAAAAAAATTGGG
>JAGVEE010000371.1 GCA_020058405.1 Sphingobacteriales bacterium | reverse complement strand
CCAAGCCTCATCCACCACAAGTATTCTCTTTTTTCTATCAGACGGGCATAATTCCGATTTCGACTTTTTCGAACATTGGGGCGAACGCATCGTAAACCAGGGCTTTACCAATATATATTCCATAAAAGTAGATCGTTTTGAATGCGATTACCCTCCGCTCTACCTCTACCTTATTACTCCCATCGATTACTTGTTTGACGCCATGCAATGGGATATGCACACGCAGTTTTACGATAGTTTCCTGAAACTGTTTAACCTACTTGCGGAATTTGCTTTCTTACTTTTCTTTTATCGCAAAACGAAAAATAAAGTTTTCTTAGCTGCCATGTTGCTCTCACCCGCAACCATTATTAATGCATATGGTTGGGGGCAGATAGATATTTTCTATAGCATACTGATGTTTCTAGGCTTTTATTTTATTCTTCAACATAAATTATATAAAACAGCCATAATTATTGGCATAAGCCTAAGCCTTAAAACCCAAACCTTACTCTTTATACCCATTTTCGGTTTGCTCTTTTTGTTAAGCAAAAACAGTATTAAAGAGAAATTGCTTTCTATTTTACTTCTTGCGGTAGTATTTATAATTCCGAACATCCCATTTATACTATGGGCGCCAAATCCATTGGATAGTATAAACCCTCACATTAGTGCAGCGGGTAGGTATAATTTCATCAGTGTAAATGCTTTTAATTTTTACTGGGCCATTTGGGCAGATTTTGGATTAAAAATGCAATTGAAATTTCCTTCTAATGATGCGCTGGTATTCGGATTGATAAGCAGAAAAATATTGGCCTATAGCTTGTTTAGCATTGTGTTTGCGTGGATATTGATACAGATTGTAAAATACCGCCAACAAGAAATGAAGATTATGGCTTTGCTCAGTTTATACTGCTTCAGTTATTTTATGTTGCTGCCCGAAATGCATGAGCGTTATTTATTCCCGATGTTTATATTTTCGGCCTACTTACTATCTTCAGACCCAAAAGAGTGGCCCTACTTTTTAATGATTAGCCTTTTACATGCCATCAATTTATTTTGGGCTTGGGGTGAAAACAAGTTTGTAAAACAACAATGGATGTTTGAACCTACCCGCGTTATTGCCTTATTTACGGGCTTAATGTGGCTGTTGTATTTCATCAGAATAAAAAATTATTTGAATACCCCCATTAGCGAAGAAGAATAGAGATGTTGATATATTTATATACCGATGGTGCTGCCAAAGGAAACCCCGGCAGAGGTGGTTACGGTGCCATTTTAAAATCCGGACCACATATGAAAGAGCTTTCGGAAGGATTTAGGCTTACTACCAATAACCGTATGGAATTGCTTGCCGTAATAAAAGGATTAGAAGCAATCAAAACAAAAAACTCCGAAGTGCTTGTGGTATCCGACTCTAAATACGTAGTAGAAGCCGTAGAAAAAGGATGGCTTTGGAATTGGATAAAAATTGGTTTCAAAAACAAAAAGAACAAAGATCTCTGGATTCGTTTTGTAAACATTTACCGCCAACATAAAGTGCGTTTTCAATGGATAAAAGGCCATAACGGTCATGCCGAAAACGAACGCTGCGACCAATTAGCAGTGGCCGCAGCAGAACAAAAAGACTTATTAATAGATCAAGCCTACGAAGACGAGAAGAACTCAGACCAGCTTTTCGACAGCTGAGAACTGAGCCATAAACTCTTCGGCTTTTTCGACCATATTTTTTGAACCAATAAAAATTGGCGAACGTTGGTGCAAATCTGTAACCGGTAAATCTAAAATTCTGTTTAAGCCATCACTTGCTTTACCTCCAGCCTGCTCAATAAGGTAACTCATTGGATTACACTCATAGATCAACCTTAATTTACCTGAGGGAGCGCCGTATGATGATGGGTATATAAATATTCCCCCTTTTAATAAATTACGATGGAAATCTGCCACCATAGAACCTATGTACCTAGAGGTATAAGGGCGTTTGGTTGCATCGTCAATTTCTTGACAATATTTCAAATATTTTTTAACACCATCCGGAAAATGGATGTAGTTACCTTCGTTTATAGAGTACATTTTACCATTCTCTGGTATTTTCATGTTAGGATGTGATAAACAAAACTCACCGATGGTTGGATCTAACGTAAATCCGTTTACACCTTTACCTGTTGAATATACAAACATGGTAGATGATCCGTAGATGATATAACCTGCGGACACCATTTCTCTGCCCGATTGTAAAGCTTCTTCTGCTTTACTTTCACCGGTTTCGCTAATGCGGCGGTAAATGGCAAATATGGTCCCTACCGATACGTTTACGTCTATATTTGATGAACCATCTAAAGGATCTATACATACAATGTATTTAGCTTCTTGTGAGATGGTAGAGTTAATAGGAATAACATCGTCGTTTTCCTCAGAAACAATCATGCAACACTCGCCACCTGCTTTTAATGCAGCAATAAACTGTTCGTTGGCATATACATCTAGCTTTTTTACTTGCTCGCCTTGTACATTGGTATCGCCTGTTTCGCCTAATATATTTACCAAGCCTGCTTTGTTTACCTCGCGGTTTACAATTTTAGCGGCAATGGCTAAATCTCTAATTAATCTGGAAAAACCTCCCTTTGCAAAGGGGAAATCGGCCTGCTTCTCTATAATAAATTGGCCTAGTGTAGTTACATGTGACATTTGATCTTTGCTTAATTGTTTGTTAGTATGGTATTGTTTTGCTTATTGTTTTTTAAACTTTATTACTACGAGGGCCTATTTCTATTACCTCTAAATCCTTCACTTTTGCCTCCTCAATTTTAAACCTCATCAAGGTTCTCATTTGATGGAAACCTTCTTTGCCCGCTGCGCCAGGATTTAAGTGGAGCAAATTTAATTTTTTATCGGGAATAACTTTCAATATATGAGAATGTCCGCAAATAAACAATTG
>JAGVEE010000196.1 GCA_020058405.1 Sphingobacteriales bacterium | reverse complement strand
GTTCTGTTACTAATATAAAGGTACTAAGAGGAGTTGGAGGAAGTTGCGATGAAGAGGCTAAAAGAGTTGTAAGTCTTTTTCCAAATTTTATTCCAGGAAAACAGAATGGCAAACTTGTTAGAGTTCAGTATTTTGTTCCTATAAATTTTAAGTTATCTGCCAAAAAATAATTAATAATTCACAATTTAATTATACTATTTTCTATTTCGATGATTTAATAACTTCATAAATAATTTTTTTAAAATTAATTGGATGTAACTTCAATAAATATGGAACCTCCAAAACACTCGTTGAATAAATCTCACAAGATGCAATATCGTTTCGGCTTCAATGGAATAGTGAACAACATTCATTACTCTTAATTTGTACCTTAATCAATATTATCTAAAAATAATCCTTTAGCTAATTATTATTACTCTTTGCTAGTTTACCCGCCTGTTTCAATATTAATTTACACACCAATAAATTTAACATAATGTTCGTTATATTAAACATATTTACTATATTTGTTTATTATAATTAGTTTTATGAAAGAGAGAGTTGTACTTACGCCTCGTGCAAAACGGATAATGAATGAGCTTGGAGAGAACCTCAAACTTGCTCGTTTAAGAAGAAAATTATCTGCAGAGCAGATTGCAGAACGAGCTGGTATTAGTAGAGTTACTTTATGGCAAATAGAAAAAGGCTCAGCAACTGTGGCAATGGGAGCGTATTTTCAAGTGCTTTTTGTATTAGGCCTCGAAAATGATTTTCAAAAAATAGCTGCCGATGATTCTTTAGGTAGAAAACTTCAAGACTTAGGTCTTAAACCAAAGGAAAGAGCTCCAAAAAGAAAGGGGAATGAATAATGTCAAGCAATAAAAAAGTACTTGTTTATGCTGATTGGCATACTTTGGATGCTCCTACTATAATGGGTGAATTAAAAGTTGAATATTTAAAAGGAAAGGAAGTATTCTCATTCGAATACTCTAATGAATGGTTAATGAAAGGTCTCTCATTTATAATCGACCCTAAACTTCAATTGTTCAGTGGGCCTCAATACATAGATAATAATAATCAGAATTTTGGCATTTTTTTAGATTCCTCTCCAGATAGGTGGGGTAGAGTGTTAATGAAACGTAGGGAAGCTATTTTAGCTCGTAAGGAAGATAGAAAGACAAAAGTATTATCTGAAATAGATTTTCTATTAGGAGTATACGATGAAAATAGAATTGGAGGTTTACGTTTTAAATTAAATCCGGAGGGTAATTTTTTGAGTAATGAAAAAGATTTATCTGCACCACCCTATACTTCTCTAAGAGATTTGGAATATGCAAGTTTACAACTAGAAAATGATAAGGTAGTTGATGACGATATTTCATTAAAGTGGCTAAATATGCTTATTTCACCAGGTGCGTCCTTAGGTGGCGCTAGACCTAAAGCCAGTATAAAAGACCCTAACGGTTCCTTATGGATTGCAAAATTTCCTAGTTTAAATGACGACGTAAATATTTGCGCCTGGGAATACGTAGCAATGAAAATTGCAGAAGAAGCAGGCGTGAGAGTTACAAAATTTAAAACAAAAAAATTCTCCAGTAAGTACCATACTTTTCTCAGTAAAAGATTTGATCGCACAATAAATGATAAACGAATTCATTTTGCATCTGCAATGACTTTGCTTGGATATAAAGATGGAACGGATTATACTGATGGTGTCTCATATTTGGAGTTGGTAGAATTTATATTACAAAATGGTAGTAATACGAATGACGATTTGAGAGAGTTGTGGACAAGAATTGTTTTAAATATTTGCATTAAAAATACTGATGATCATTTAAGAAATCATGGTTTTTTACTAAGCGAAAAGGGATGGGAGTTGTCGCCGGTATTTGATTTAAATCCTACTCCTTTTGGTACGGGTTTAACCCTTAACATTAATGAGCATGATAATTCTTTGGACTTGGATTTAGCAATGTCCGTAATAGAATTTTTTAGAATCGAAAAAATCGAAGCATCCAAAATTATTTCACGTGTTCAAAAAGCAACTAGCAATTGGAGAGTATTTGCCAATGAATTAAGATTGCCAAAATCAGAACAAGATCGTATGGAGAGTGCATTTAATTAATAGTAAGATTTCATTACCCCGAATTCATTTATTTAATTTTTTCAAACCTTATCCCTTTATATTTGTCATTTAATATGATTTAAACGCCGTTTAAGTAAGTATTTTTAGTACTTTTGAATGTAATCCTGAGGAATGACTTTCTACATAATTTCAATTTCATTGTTAGCTTTTGTAGCGGTTTACGCACTAATGGGTGTGTGGGCCGAGCGTAAAATTTCCGCTTTAATACAAGACCGTGTAGGGCCTGTAGAAGTAGGTAAATTCGGATTAATACAAACCTTTGCCGATATTCTTAAATTACTTCAGAAAGAAGACATTATTCCCACTCGTGCCAATAAGTTTCTATTTGCTCTGGCTCCATTGCTCGTATTTACCTCTGTGTTTATGGGTTTTGCGGTCATGCCTTTTTCTCCAGATTATATAAGCTCCAACATTAATATTGGGCTTTTTTATTTTATGGCCATCGTTTCTATCGAAGTGGTTGGCATACTTATGGCTGGTTGGGCTTCCAATAATAAATATGCATTTTTTGGTTCTATAAGATCCATTGCCCAAATTATTGCATATGAAATACCCGCAGGTATTTCCATTTTGGCCGCAGTTATGATGTACCAAAGCTTGAACCTACAAAACATTGCCTATTTACAAGGTATTTACTCCAAAGAGCCAATCTATTTTATGGGCTTCTGGGAAGTTTCAAAAATTGGTGGAATTTTTTCTTGGGGAATATTTCAAGCTCCTCATTTATTTATTGCTGCCATTATTTATTTCATTGCTTCACTTGCAGAATCTAACCGCACCCCTTTTGATATTCCCGAAGCAGAATCTGAATTAGTTTCTGGTTTCCATGTAGAGTATACTGGTTTTAAATTTGGAGCTTTGTTCTTAGCAGAATACGCCATGATGTTTTTAACTTCCATGGTGCTCGTTATATTATTTTTAGGAGCATGGTACAGCCCATTGCCAAACATTGGCTCTTTTGCTTTAGCCGATTATACTAACGGAACCTTTTGGGGATTGGCTTGGATATTATTGAAAACATTAGCATTGGTGGTGGTTCAAATGTGGATACGCTGGACCTTGCCTCGTTTTAGAGCCGATCAGTTAATGAATTTTTGTTGGAAAGTGTTAATCCCCCTTTCATTTGCATGTTTATTTTTATCAGCATTTTGGAAATTAATTGTTTTGTAAATTGAGTAAACTAACTAACATACTAAAAAGTGTTGCAGGTATTGTAAAGGGTTTTGCGCTTACTGCAAAACATTTATTTAGATCATCTAAAACAGTAAGAGAAAATATACAGTCGGATACCTACTTTTCCGAAAGAACCGATAATACAAGCACCTTAAGATATCCACATATAAAATTACCCTTGCCAGATAATTCGCGCAATCAGTTACACGTAGAAATAGACGATTGTATTGTTTGCGATTTATGTGCTAAAATTTGCCCAGTTGATTGCATCGAAATTGAAGCGATAAAAGCAGTAGAAGATATTGGTAAAACTTCCGATGGAACTACCAAACGTTTGCATGCCGCTCAGTTTGATATTGATATGGCAAAATGCATGTTCTGCGGATTGTGTACCATTGTTTGCCCTACGGAGTGTATCATCATGACAGATGAGTACGATGTTTCTTTAGATAATGTAGCGGCAATGAATTACCATTTCTCTACCATGACTGCCGAAGAAGCATCACGAAATAAAATTAAACTAGCCGCATTTGAAGCGGAGAAAAAAGCTGCTAAAGAAGCAGCCCTTAAAGCTACTCAAGAAAAAAAGGAGGAAGGAAATGTTTAACCTTGCTCTTTATTTTTTTATTGCATTTGGTGTGTTCGCTGCCTTATACGCTGTAAACGTAAAATCAATTGTAAAAGCAGTGTTTGCTATGTTTGGAGCATTCTTTAGTGTGTCGGCTATGCTCATACTTGCACAAG
>JAGVEE010000325.1 GCA_020058405.1 Sphingobacteriales bacterium | reverse complement strand
GCCATGATTTAACATGGCGGTCTAATGGACGCATTAGAATGGGGTAATTTAATTTTAAGAAAGAAATTCACACTATGTATCAGGGTTGTGTAAATACGTTAGTATGATGACTAATTCTAATATATTTACAATCGGCTCGCTTTATAGCTTTAAAACAGTTAGAGGCAAGGTAAAAAAAGACAATTTAATTCCCTATCATTGTGGTTGTTGTGACACAAAAGATGAGTGGAATGGAAAGCCATTAAATCTAGAGCTAGACCATAAAAACGGAATAAGGTCTGATAATCGCCTAGAAAACCTAAGATGGCTATGCCCGAATTGCCATAGCCAGCAGACGACAACAAACGCCAAAAAGAAGCAATTAAAAAGAATTTCAGATTTTATTCCCGAAATCTTGGTTTTAAGTAAAAGCTTTAATTACCGCCAAATTCTGTTGAAACTCGGTTTTTCCGAAGCAAGTGCGAACTATAAAGCCCTAAGAAAAATTTTAACAGAAAACAATATTTCAATTCCAGAGTATAAACAAAATAAAGAATCCAGAAAACATTTAATGCATCCCGGTCTGCCAGAAAAAGAAGTTCTGTCAAAAATGGTATGGGAAATGCCGCACGGTTTGATAGCTAAAAAACTAAATGTTTCAAAGGCTTCAATCAGAAGATGGATTAAAATGTATGGGATAGAAAATCCTCCAAAAAATTATTGGAGTTCTGGACAAAGAAATGGAACTTTTAAAGTTTCAGATAAATTTAATGCGGTTGTAATCGCCCCGACTACGAATCGGTGAGTGGATAATTGGATTTAATGTAGGTTCGATGCCTATCAGCCGCGCCATTTTAATTTACGCTAACAAGAATGTAATGTTAACAGGGAATGCAATCCCACTTAGACCCTCGTAAAAAGAGTTTGGCGGTTTCTTGTGGTATAAAAATTTATGGGGGTATAATTCAAAGAGAATCGGCGTTTTTATAAAGCGCATCGCACTAGATTAGTGCCGCGTGTCGGAGCATTACCGGCTACCCCTACCATTATTTTTTAGTTGCGTCATTAATTTGAGTCGCGACTAGTGGAATGAGAGAGACGTTATTGCCGCAAGCGTAACGGAACGGTTACAGCAATGTAATTATTTATACCCTAGAGGTATATTTTAGGTGAAATCCTCAGAAAACTATTTATTATGGCCTGTTAGCTCATTATTAGTAGAGCAAAGTCTTGATAAGGCTGAGGCGACTGGGGCAGAGCCAGTACAGGCTACCATTTATTTTATGCTCCGGTGATGTAATAGTAACATGTTCGCCCGATTAGCGAGTCTTGGGGGTGCAAGTCCCTCTCGGAGTACCATTTATGAATGAAAATATAACATACCAAACTAAATGCCCAAATTGCGAGGGTGAAATCTCTTATAGTGAATGGATTTCAACTTGGAGTGTTGACAAAATCCACAATGTAAGGTATTATTGCGTTAATAAAGATTGTAAATTTAGTTGGATGGATAAATTTAAGATAGAAGAGTAATTTTATGGCCCTATAGCCCAAAAGCAGAGGCATTCGTCTTAAGAACGAAAAAGTTTCGGTGCAAGACCGGATAGGGCTACCATTTTAATGAGCCTATGGTGGAATGAAGACACGCAATCCTCAAAAGATTGTGCCGAAAGGCGTGAATTTGCGAGCAATTCTAGGCTTACCAATTTTTCTAAAATAAAATTTTATATTAGCAGACCAAATGTGTAATATACATATATGGGTTTACTAATATGCGAAAATTAAACGAAGAAAAAGCGATACAAGCGATAAAAAATAAAAACAATATATCTGTTGCCGCCATTTTAAGAGAAATCGGGCTGTCAGATAAAAATGGAACAAATTATCAGAAAATTTATTCTATTGTTAAAAAACACGGTCTAGATACGGCACACTGGCTAGGACAAGCTTTTAATAAAGGGGTAGCACTAGGGAATAAAAGGCCGCTTTCAGATTATTTAAGTAATAAATTTTCGATTAATTCTTTTAATCTTAAAAAGCGACTTATTGACGAGAAAATTAAAGAACATAGGTGCGAGAATTGTAAAAATGATTCATGGCTAGAGAAGAAAATACCCCTTGAATTGCATCATAGAGACGGAGACAATAAAAATAATTGCCTAGAAAATCTTGAATTATTATGCCCCAATTGCCATGCTTTAACGCCGAATTTTTGTGGCAAAAATGTGAAAGCTAGTAAAAGAAGCGTTAAAAGGCAAAAAGTCACAGAGGAAGAAATTATACAGACAATCAAGCAGTCTTACAACATATTGGGTGTTTTAAAAACATTAAACCTTAATAATTATGGGAAAAATTATGACAGAATAAATACGATTTTAGAAAAGCACAATTTAATATTTTTAGAGAAACCAATAAAAAATGAAATTGAGCCGAATAAGAATTGGAGAAGCGACCCTAAACCCTCTATGAGAAAGGTTGAAAGGCCATCCAAAGAAGAATTAATAGATTTAGTAAAAACAAAATCAATGTTAGAGATAACAAGAATGTTTGGTCTTAAAAGCGACAATTCTATTAGAAAATGGTGTGACAATTACAATATAGACTATAAAAGTTTATCCCCATTTTCCTTCAAATCAAAATAATTTAAATGCCCCGGTGTTGGAATGAAGACATGATTGCCTTAGAAGCAGTTGCGAAGTAATAGTAGCGTATAGGTGCAAATCCTATTCGGGGTACCAATTTACGGGGATATAAGAGAATAGCATCATCGCGTTTCCTGTCACGAAACGAAAGCTCGGAGCGTAACCGGCTATCCCCGCCATTTATTTTTAAATTATGAAAAGATACATATTACAAAACAACAGAATAAAAGATACCAAAACAAATGAAATTATCGGGGCTTATCTAAGTCATGAATCCGCTAGCGAAATGGTTGAACATGCTAACCGGGGAGCGCAAGAAGATTTAGATGACGCCGAATGGATTAAAGAACAAAAAGAACTTTACGATAAGGGCGGGCATATTGCGGGATTAAGCGATTGGTAATTTTAAGCAGCATTGGCCGAGTAGTCTAAGGCAGCGGATT
This sequence comes from Sphingobacteriales bacterium, assembly GCA_020058405.1. Lineage (GTDB taxonomy): Bacteria > Bacteroidota > Bacteroidia > Sphingobacteriales > Sphingobacteriaceae > CAJBVG01. Next base: position 3,003 of record JAGVEE010000325.1, on the reverse strand, counting down.
GCAAACCCGTTTATTCAGTAGTGCAAATCTACTATGTTGCTCCATTTTTAAGTTGACAAAGCTAAGTTTAAAGTTTAGCATAGAGCTATGATTAGATTTTTTAGAAGGATTATTTGTTACATGTTTCATCGGGATATTTGGGAGCAACATTTTAGATTCGATAGTTTGAAAACTGAATCGTATTGCGAAATGTGTAGAGAATATAGGAAGTATGTTAAAGATTAATTTAATCGGAAATTGGCGTAATAGTAGCGTGCGTGGTTTGGGGCCATGAGGCGATGGAGCATAACCATCATTTCCGACCATTTTGTATGATGAAAAGATTATTGAAGACATTAAGCTATGAATTGGCTGATGACGAGGCGATACTGACTTTTGTATGTGGTATTACAGCGTTAATGGTGCTAATTGGATTAGCTGCGGCAGGAATCGTATTTCTTCATGAGATGGTTTATTCGGTAGGCTTACAAACCTATTTGAAAGTTTATAGTTTTTGATTTATTGCAGGGACAAGCCGGAAGATGCTAACCGCGCTCATAACGCGGGAATCCCAAAGATTCTATGTGTGGTGTAACTCCACACTCTGCACCCAATTTGGAAGAACCGAGTTGTGATTCGGGCGAAATAGTAGTGTGTAATGCACGCCAAAGTTTTTAATTTTAGTTTATGTAATAGTGGCAGAAAAGTGATGCGGTAGCCTTCCAAGCTACTTTAAGTGGGCGCGATACCCATCTATTACTCCATTTTTTAATTTAGTAACCACATGCAAAATTGCTTGCATTAAGAAGAAATAAAGTCTATAGTGTTATAGAGTGGTGAATGTAATTTAGTTTTAGTATTCCCTAGTAGTGTCAAAGTAACACACCGTCCTGTTAAGACGAGAAATTTTGGTGCGAGTCCAAACTTCGGAACCAGTTTTTATTTTCATTCCGGTGTAGGAGAATTGGTAAACCCAGTTGGCTGTTAACCAACCGCCGTAAAAAGCACTGCACGTTCAAATCGTGCTGCCGGAGCCATTTATTTTTAGTTTAACTATTAATGTTATACGAATTTTGTGTATAATATTAGTAGGATGAACAAAAGAGAAATAAGAAATTGTAAAAAACACGGCAATTACGAGCATGTTTTAGAAAAAAACGGGTATTTTCGATGTAAGCGATGCAGAAATGACGCTGTAATACAAAGAAGAAAAGACGTTAAACGCCAATTGGTTGACATGCTTGGCGGAAAATGTCAAAGATGCGGGTACAACAAATGTATTGAAGCGTTGGATTTTCATCATAGAAACCCAGAGGAAAAGAGTTTTTCTATTTCACAACAGGCACAATCTACATTTGCTATAGCGAAATTTATAGAAGAAGTAAAAAAGTGCGAACTAGTTTGCGCTAATTGTCATAGAGAAATAGAAAACAATATAATTTAATTTAAGCCTCCGTCAACCAAATGCGTAAATGACTCGCCCTTTTAAGGCAAAGGATGTGGATTCGCAAGCCACCGGAGGCACCAATTTAGTATGGGGTTTAAGCTTTAAAGTGAAGCACGAATCTTTTAAATTTGTGAACGGGGAGCGTTACCCCGAAGCCCTACCAATTTATGTCCCTATAGAATAGAAGTAAATTCATTTGGTTCTCAACCAAAACAAATGGGAGCGTTACCCATTAGGGACTCCAAAATTTTGTTGACATTTATCCAAAAAATGTTAAGATATTTATGTAGCTGAATGCAAAGAGACGAGCAAGTAGTCCTTCAAACTACTCCTAGCACGGTGCAAGCCCGGCCAGCTATTCCATTTTAAATTTACTGGTTATCAAAAATAAGTAAAACGTAGTTCAACGGAAGAACGGCCCCGCATTAGGGGTTGATGTTGGTTCAATTCCAGCCGTTATTACGAAGATAGATAACCAAGCCGATAGACGCTTATTAGCGGAACGCAAAACTGGCCATTTTGCCCATGTGAAATCCGGCAAAATTTTATTTTTTTATTGCTCCATGTTGTAATAGTAGCAAATTCGGCTTTGACCCGACAAGTCAGCGTGCAAATCGTTGTGGAGCAACCATTTAAGATATTTAAAATTAAAAACATAATTGCTGATGTTGCGGGTTCTAAACTCGTCTTTGATGTTGAAGGGCGCGATAACATAATTGTTAATGTGTCAAGCAAAAATGTCGGCAAAAGGAAGGTATACGACATTGTTTCTGTTGACGGATTCCCCGATTGTAAGTATATTGATTGGTCGTCGTTAAAAGAATTAGAAATAAGATAATTTTATGGTCCTATAACTCAAATAGATAGAGCCTCGCCTTCTAAGCGATGGGATTCAGGTGCGATTCCTGATAGGACTACCATTTTAATATCCCGTCTACCAAAGAGTTTTGGACTTCCTCTGAAGAAGGAATGGATTCGGCGCGACTCCGAAGGGCGGGGCCAAATTTTAGTTGACAATTCAAGTGAGATATGAGAAGATAATTTTATGAAAGATAAATATTGCGTTTACAAAAAAAATGGTCAGTTTCATTGCCGATTAGATACTGAACTTGGGTCTGTTTGGTTTGATAGTTACGGTAAGGGTATCCATTCTAATCTGGATTCGGCTATAGAACAATTAAGACAAACCAAAGAAAAGCACGAAGCCGAACGACAGGCTTTGATAGAAGTAAAGGTTTTTGAATTATGAATTTTGAAGAATATTTAAAACAGAATTATCCTAAAGGGTTTGATTCTAAAATAACCGAGTTTCAAATTAAAGAGGCTTGGTATGCCTGTAAACAAGAAGTATTAAAAATTATAAATGAAACACCACTTGGTTATAGAACTGAGGGCGAACACGAAAAATTAGAAAGATTTGCGGACTTAGTTTTTAAGAAAGTTGAAAAATTATGAATTTCAAAACTTGGTTTAAATCCTATTCTGAAAACCTTGATGATAGCCCCGCGCTTGACTTGTTGGCAGAAGACGCTTGGAACGCCTGTAAAAAAGAAATCATTAAAGAATTATATAAACAT
>JAGVEE010000202.1 GCA_020058405.1 Sphingobacteriales bacterium | reverse complement strand
TAAAATTATTTTATTTTTATTGTAACAAATAAAAAGGTTTGCACTCTAATAGTAAAAACCAATTATTATGAAAAAGATAAATTTACTATTAGGATTTGTTTTGTTGATAGTTTTGACAAACAAATCTTTCGCCCAAAAAATTGAAAAACACCCATCATTTAATGTAAGAATTTCGGGTAAAGGTTCGCCAATATTTTTTATACCAGGAATTTTATGTTCGGCAGAGGTTTGGGACGAAACCATAAAACACTACGAAAAGAATTACACTTGTTATGCATTTACACTTGCTGGTTTTGCAGAAGCTGCACCTTTAAAAGAGAAAGATATTATGCCAACCATAAAAGCTGATTTAATTGCCTACATAAAATCGCATGCTAAGAATGATGCAATATTAGTAGGGCATAGCATGGGTGGCTTTTATGGACTAATGATTGCTAGTTCTGAGCCAACTCTGTTAAAGAAATTAGTTGTAGTAGATGCCATGCCTTTTTTAATGGCTGCTCAAGATTCTACACGTACAGAAGAACAAATAAAAGGTATGTTAATTGGTGCGGAGAATTCTTACTTAAAAACAGATGAGAAAGTATTAAGAACTCAACAAATGAATATTTTAAGAACCATGATTTCCAATGAAGCACAAATAGAAAAAGCTTGCACGTGGTCTATGAGTTCGGATAGGTATACCATGGGTAAAACTTTCGCAGAAATGATGGGAACAGATTTAAGAGATGTGTTAAAAAATATTAAAACAAAAACGATGGTAATGGTGGCATGGGATAAACCAATAGCAGCATTCCCAGATTATACAAAAGAAGCATCGTACAATGTATATGCATTGCAGTATAAAAACCTAAAGGGAGTAGAGTTAAAACAAACGGATGGGGCTAAACATTTTATAATGTACGATCAGCCGGAGTGGTTTATAAAAACCTTGGATGGTTTTCTTAAAAATTAAATAATGGGCAACAGAAATGTTGCCTTTATTGTTCAGAACGGATTCTCCATTCTTTTGGATAAGTATTATTCATTCTATTTCCAATAAGTTTCGCAAAGCCTAATACTGCATTTTCATATTTCATCAAATACCATCCTTTTAAATTGGTGCTGGTATTAAAATCTTTTTTCTGCAAATACATTATTGCTTGCTCTTTACTTAGTATTAAGGTTTCGAATTTCTTTAAAGGAATTTGCGACATCGCTAGCGCTTGGTCTGGTATTAATTCCTCACGAATTACTTGACCAAGGTCTATTCCAAATTTTTTAATTCGTAAAGATGTGTTGAGTATGCCTAACATTTCATTTTTTAAATTTATTGGAAGCGCAAGTGTTTGTTGATTGTGCTGAATAAAATCGAAGCCATCGGTTTCTATATATTCTGAAAGTACATTCCTGGTTTTTTTATCAGTAAAATCAACATTCTTCATCACCTTCGGCCACTTAGATTCTTCAGTTTCTGTTTTTTTCAATACAGAAATATAAAAACCTTCGCCTTTAATTTTATGAGGATAAAAATGATATCCATAAATTTCGTTGTTTATTTTTGATTCTCTCTCTACTATTCCTGGAAAATTTTCTGTGTTCAATTTTATAGATTCCCATCCGCCATCTTCTAATAAATCGTTAATAGGATCTACATCTTCTTTAGTATTAAAAGTACAAGTACTGTATATGATGACACCATTTGTGCGAAGTAATTTTGATGCGGTATGTAAAATCCTTTTTTGCCTAGCACTGCAAATATTTACATTGTTTAAGTTCCACTCATTTATAGATTCCTTATCTTTTCTAAACATACCTTCGCCAGAACAAGGAGCATCTATTACTACTACATCAAAACAATTTTCTAAATCGCAAAAATGCTCAGGGTCGTTATTACAAACAATTACATTTGCCTTGCCCCATTTTGTTAGGTTCTCTACAAGTATGGATGCTCTGGTTGATATTACTTCATTACTAATTAAAATGCTATCATCAGAAATCAAAGAACTTAAATGAGTGCTTTTGCCACCCGGAGCAGCACATAGATCTAATACACGTAGAGATTCAGTTAAATCAACACATTGTTTTAAGGCTTCTTCTAAAAACATCGACGAAGCTTCTTGAACATAATAATGCCCGGCATGGAAATAAGGATCAAAAGTAAAAGAAGGTCTTTTTTCTATATACATTCCCTTACTAGCCCATGGAATGGAACTGCTGCCATCAAAATAATGCTGGCTATTACTTTGCTTATTAGGGTTGTATCTAATAGAGGTAGGGCTTTCGGAACTCAAGGCATTAAAAAAATCGCTAGCCTCTTTGCCCAAATCAGCCTCCATCTGAAGGGTAAAATCTTCTGGTAATTGCAACATTTTCAAAAGTACTTATTATTCAGAAATTAAAAATATCTTAAATTGCCCAATGAAACTAAATAATTACAAAGCAATTAGACCAAATCTTTGTTATAATTGTTTAATTAGTGAATATAAAATATAAAGATGATTAAAAATATCATGAGAATTGGCTTAGGGTCCCTTTTAGTGCTGGTAAGTACCGCAACCGCATTTTCTTTTTGTGCTTCTGAAAATAAAAAAGACATTACACCAAGCGACCAACAAGTAGAGGTTTGTCGTCAAGTAGTGGCATTGGTATCTAATTACAATTATAAAAAAGTACCATTAAACGATTCCTTATCTAAAGTAGTGTTTGATGCCTATTTAGATAATATTGATGCGAGTAAGATTTATTTTTTCGAAACTGAAGTAAATTCATTTAAAGAATTTAGAAATAATTACGACGACTTTTTGCAATCGGGTGAATTAGCGCAACCATTTAATATGTTCAATATTTATATGGAACGCTACTTAAATAGAATGAATTTTATTTTATCAAAATTAGAAACAGAAAAGTTTGAATTCAGCGATGATGAAAGCATTGTTTTTAACAGAGAAAAACAAAACTGGTTTAAAACACAAGAAGAGAGTGATATTTATTGGACAAAGAGATTAAGATACGATTTACTCAATTTAAAAATTGCTGGGTCTGACGAAGCCAAAAGTAAGGAGACACTAAAAAAACGTTATCAGAATTTAGTAACACAAGCAGATAAAGTGAATAGCTTCGATGCTTTCCAAGCATTTATGTCGGCATACACAGAATCAGTAGATCCACATACTAATTATTTTAACCCAAGTAATGCGGCAAATTTTAACATAGACATGAGCCGTTCTTTAGAAGGCATTGGTGCAACATTGAGAATGGATAACGACTTTGTAACAGTTAATGCCATTACACCAGGAGGGCCTGCAGATAAGAGTGCATTGGTAAGCGTTGATGATAAATTTATTGCAGTAGCGCAAGGTAAAGATGGTGAGTTTACAGATATAGTTGGATGGAGATTAGACAATGCTATACAATTAATTCGTGGGGCTAAAGGAACTACAGTTCGTTTAAAAGTAGTATCAAAAGGACAGGATATTGCAAGTCCGAAAATAATTGAGTTAGTAAGAGAAAAAATAATTTTACAAGATCAATCGGCCAAAAAAGAAATTAAAGAAATTAAGCAAAACGGTAAAACATATAAAGTAGGAATTATAGACATTCCAGCATTTTACATGGACTTTAAAGGGTACCAAAGCGGTGATCCAAATTATAAATCAACCACGCGCGACGTGAGATTAATACTAGATAGTTTACGTGCTGAAAATGTAGATGCTGTAATTATTGATTTAAGAAGTAATGGAGGTGGATCATTGGTAGAAGCTATAGATTTAACAGGATTGTTTATTAAGTCGGGGCCTGTAGTGCAAGTAAGAGATACTAAAAATAAAGTAGATGTTGGCGAAGACGATGACGAAAGTATTACTTGGACTGGTCCGATGGCTGTAATGATTGATAGATTCTCTGCTTCGGCATCCGAAATTTTTGCAGGCGCCATACAAGATTATGGAAGAGGAATAGTAGTGGGCACTCAAAGTTTTGGAAAGGGTACTGTTCAAAATGCAATAGACTTAGATCAAGTAATTAATAATACAAGTAATAAAATTATTGGCAAGGAAAATACATACGGACAAATTAATTTAACAGTTGCAAAATTTTATAGAGTGAATGGAAGTAGTACTCAAAACAAAGG
>JAGVEE010000125.1 GCA_020058405.1 Sphingobacteriales bacterium | reverse complement strand
GCGCATGGCCCAACGCAAAAAGCTTGGCGACCATTTGCTGAACATATCTGCAAACATCTCTTTCCATTCCGATTTCATTCCTGCTGGGAATAAAAACTTCAGCCAAAAGTCGGGGTTACCCATTACATTATCTGGCATCCACTCATACATTGGGAACCATTTGAAAAAATTAAAATAAGCAGGTTGTTCAGATTTATTTTTGATGGTAGAGATTAAAAAAACATGATCTACTTTTATTTTCTTCGCTATTTCTACCGATAACATTCCACCTAATGAAGTACCAATTAACACAACAGGTCTGGTAGTATCTATTTGTGCAATTAGTTTCTGAGCATAATCGCTCATAGTATCTTTATCTGTAGGTTCAACCCAATTTATGTTTTTAGTTTCGTAGCCTTCAACTTGCAAAAACATGTACGCACGATGGTCGGCGCCTAAACCCGATATATAATAGACAATAGGAGCGTTATTCATTATTTGTTAATAAATTTAAAATGTTGTTTAAATAGAGTTCATCTATTGAATCGAAATGATTTAAATGTTCTGAATCAACATCCAGCACTGCAATTACTTCATTGTTTATAATTAGTGGTAATACAATTTCCGAACGAGAAGCCGAGCTACATGCAATATGCCCTGGGAACTGATCTACATCTGGAACGATAATGGTTTTTGCTTCTTTCCATGAGCTGCCGCAGACCCCTTTGCCAAGAGCAATTCGGGTACAAGCTACAGGTCCTTGGAAAGGCCCAAGTACCAATTCATTGTTTTTTACCAAATAAAACCCAACCCACCAAAAAGCAAATACTTCTTTTAAGGCTGCAGAAATATTAGCCATGTTGGCAATTAAATCGGGTTCACCGCTTATTAAGGCTTGTATTTGAGGAACTAAGCTTTTGTATTTTTCTTCGCGCGAGCTGTTTTTATCTATGTATAATTCTTCAGACATGGCACAAAGGTAACATTCTCAGAATTGATTCGGTTTCTATGAAGATAAAATATATTTTTGGGAAAGAATTGTAAATTTTTTAGGATATGATCATAAGAAAAAGCTTGTTGATGTTGGCCATCTTAATCGCGTTATCGTCGATTCAATTTTCTGCCACTGCCCCAGACGAAGGAATGTTTCCATTGAGTGAAATTTCTAAACTCGATTTAAAGAAAGCCGGATTGAAAATAAATCAATCTGAAGTATATAACCCCAATGGTTTGAGTTTAGTAGATGCATTGGTAAATGTTGGTGGATGTACAGGTTCTTTTGTGTCGAACCAAGGACTTATTATTACTAACCATCATTGTGCGTTTGAGTCGGTACAATTAGCGAGCAGTCCGGAGAAAGATTACTTAACCAATGGTTTTGTAGCGCGTACTTTGGAACAAGAAATTCCTGCAAAAAACCTGACTTGTAAAATTACAGATTCTTATGAAGACGTATCAAACACAATACTTTCGGCAGTAAGTGATATTGTAGATCCATCAGAAAGAATAAATAAAATAAATGCAAAAATTGCAGAACTAATTAAAGCGGAAGAAGCAAAAGATAAATCGATAAAAGCAGAAATTTCTGAAATGTTTATCGGCAGAACCTATGTACTGTTCCGTTACAAAACAATTAAAGATGTGCGTTTAGTTTACATTCCACAAAGAGCAATTGGAGAGTTTGGTGGAGAAGGCGACAATTGGGTATGGCCACGTCATACAGGAGATTTCTCATTTTTGAGAGCCTATGTTGCCAAAGATGGTAGCGGTGCAGCCTATTCTAAGGATAATGTTCCTTATCAACCTAAAAAATTCTTACAAGTAAATCCGAAAGGTGCAAACGAAGGCGACTTTGTATTTATATTGGGTTACCCTGGCAGAACGTTCAGAAATTACCCAGCGAAATACATCGAGTACCAAGAGAAATTCCAATTACCGTATATGTCTGGTTTATACGAATGGCAAAATAAACAAATGGAGGAAACTTCTATAAACAAAGAGCTGGAGCTTAAGCAGGCATCAAGAATAAAAAGAAAAGCAAATGTATTAAAGAATTACAAAGGCAAAATTAAAGGCTTACGAAATATTGAATTGGTAAAGCAAAAATATACGCAAGAAAAAGAATTACAAAAGTTTATTGATGCAGATGCGGGATTGAAAGCAAAATACGGAGCGATGTTAAACAACATAGACATGGTGTATAACGAAGTGTTTGCAGATGCCAATAAATTCTTACAACTCGACCAATTTATACCAAGTTCTAATGCCTTAAGTGCAGCAAATATTATGAATAATTTGCGCACAAAAATTACTAAAGCACCGCTTGCAGATCAAGAAAAACTGTTTGCAGATAGCAAAGCGGCTATCAAAAAACAATTGGATACACAATATGAAACCTTTGTATTAGAAACAGATAAACGTTTACTAAAGCGTGCTATTTTGGATGGGTTGAGCTTATCTGAAAAAGAGAGGTTTAATTTGGTTCCTAAATTTGATGCAGCTAAACAGAAAAATTTAGAAGCATCGGTTGATAAGTACATTAATACCTTGTTTAGCAAATCGTTCTTTATAATGCCAGAAGTGGTAATGGGAGTATTGGACATGTCTTTGAAAGATTTTATGAAAGTAAAAGACCCGATGTTTGATTTAGCTGCCAATGCCAATGCAGAAGTTCAGAAAATGAACGATATTAGGAAGGAACGAAATGGGAAGTTGAATAAGCTTTTAGCGGATTTTGTAAATGTAAGTATCTTGTATAAAAAGACTGATTTTATACCCGATGCCAATAGTACTTTGCGCTTAACGTATGGCTATGTAAAAGGCTATACACCGGTAGATGCTACGTATATGAAACCAACTACCACTCTTACGGGTTTAATTGAAAAAGGGCAGCCCTCTGGCGAATATTATTTACCACCAATAATTAGAGCACTCTATAAAAACAAAGACTTCGGAAGTTTTACTACCAAAGATGGGAAAGACGTTCCGGTAGCATTTTTGTATAACATGGATACTACTGGTGGTAATTCTGGTAGTCCGATTTTAGATGAAAACGGTAATTTAATTGGAGTAAATTTTGATAGATCATACGAAGCAACTATTAATGATTTTGCATGGAACGAGTTGTATTCGCGCTCTATAGGTTGCGATATACGTTACGTTTTATGGGTAGCACAAAAAGTAGACAAAGCAGATCATATTATTAAAGATCGGAAGAGCGTCGT
>JAGVEE010000055.1 GCA_020058405.1 Sphingobacteriales bacterium | reverse complement strand
TTGCAAATACCGGTTAAATTGACAAACTCAGACCGGTCCAATTTGACCACCGATTTCATTGGCGAAGATTTTATTTTTCTGCTGTAATCTTGTTGTTCAAATTTATGTATTAATTATCATAATTTATACTAAGTTCTTCAACCTATTTTTGATTCGTATACTTAATAAATAAGGGGTTTCTCATTTTATTCATATCATTTCTGCAATCAATTAGAACAGATTTTTATTAGTTCTATAGGTGGTCAATTTGAACCGGTATGAGGTTGTTAATTTGGATCGGTCAAGGGTGGTCAGTTAAAACCGGCGAAGGGTGGAATATTTCACCGGTTTTTGCACTACGCTGGGTTTTTTTGTTTAAATATGTGCAGAAATGGGTAAATATGTACAGGTTTGGGTTTCCAACTGGTTACCCATTTTGTATTTAGCCCAAAAAGGGTAACCAGTGTTTGCACACCCTTATTCAGATTTGCACAACCGTTTTGTTTTCTGGATTTAATGTAAGAGCCTGCAAAACATCTGCTTGAGAGGTTTTTTAAGTTAATATACTGTAGATTGAGGTATGTGTTCAATGAAGGTAAAATCTCCGAGGGTTCGTTTTAAGGAAATTAAGATAAAATACAAATTTGGATTTTTTAAAAGTAAAATGCCGCCCATTTTGGGCGGCATTTTTTTATATTTCAATAGTTTCAATTCAATATTTTAATCTGGTAACTTTACACAATTTATGTAATAACTATCCGCAAAATACATGCGTTTAGCAATTGGATCAATTGCTAAACCACCAAATCCCTGAAACCTACCGCTTTGATCTGTTCTATTTGCATTAGGTGAACGGTATCTAAAAATCACATCTCCATTAAGCGCATTAATGCAATATATTTTTTGAGAAACAGTAAAATAAATTTTACCGTTATTATATATTAAATTACTATGTTGACCTGACCATTCAATTGCTTTACCCCAAACTCTAATACCGGAATTTAAATATAAGCAATACATCTGTTCGCCTTCAGTTTTAACATAAAGCTTATCGTCCACGATAATACAACTTGCATCTAATAGGCTGTTTAAATCCGGATTTGTACCTGTATATGTCCAAATGATAGAGCCATTTGAAATATTTATTGCGTACACTGTATACCCTCCGAAAAATATAGCAGTGTTTCCTTTTACAAGAATAGGATGTACTGAAGATGTATTTGGTTTTGCAATATTAACTATTTTCCAAAGCACAGATTTAGTTTTTAAATTAAAAGCAATTAAATCTTGCCTATCACCTCCTTTCACAAAATTGTAACTTCTATTTTGAAAAATTAAAATACTATCTCCATTAGTTGCTATGGCTAAAGATGGCGGTTCGAAGTTAACATCAGCACCAGTTGAATCTCTTCGTAATGTATAAATAATTTCCCAATTTGGATTTTCAATGGTTGATCGTGCCATATGGGCAATACTATCAGATCCTGGAGAACCTTCAACATCTTGAGGATGGTAAATCCAATTGCCAATTAGACTTCCCCTTGGCATAGAAGAAATTCCAGCAGGTGTTTCATATCTCCAAACAGTTAAACCAGTCTCTAAATTTAGAACGTAATCTCTATAATTATATGAGATGACACCTAAATTATTATAGACTCCAATTTTACTTGTTAAATTGGATGCGCTGGCAGAAGAAAAGTAATCATTCCAATTCCATTGAGAATTACCAGTGTTTGCATCAAAACTATAGATGGTTTCATTATTGCTTCCCTCACTCGTAGCACCAAAAATAATAGATGAATTATATATAAAAGGTTGTAAGTTTGAATAATTATAATCTTTCCCATTAATAGGTTTAGACCATATAACTTCAAGTTTTGATAAGTCATCACAATCAAAAAGACAAGGACTTGGATTGTTCTTCGGAGGTATTGGTTCCATAGAACTACATGCAATACTAAATATTGCAAAAATAAGCAGTAAAGATGTTGAAAACAGTTGTTTCATATGTATAAGTAAAAATAGCAATTAAAGTATCAACTATCTAGGTGGAGTCAAAAAATAAATCCCACGTTGACCATTGTATACATCCGTTAACGCTTTTCTTGTATTCTCATCATTTTTCATTTGTTCGTGATTGCTATCATAAAGAGGGCGTTTAAAGGCCGCCCCAGTGAAAGCAGAAGCACTCTCTGCTAATACAATTCCATCAGACTCTTTATATAAAACATTTTTAACTAACCTAGTAATATAAACTGGAACCTCTGGAAACACACATGGATTTTCTGGTGTTTCTGAGTTGGTATTATCATCAGCTATCTTATATTTGTTTCTTAAATATGGAAAGTTTGAGGTTGCATCATTTGCAATAAGGTCATTAGGATTTACGCATACAGTTTCATATACTGTAGTATAAGAAACGATTCTCGCACCAATAATATCTTGCCATCTTTCGTCTGCATTCTTAATAAAATTTACTCCTTTCATGTATTGATTATAATATAACGCTTTATAGTTCCAAAAATATACTATTCCTGGTAATGGAAAATAAACTATTTTCCAGTCACGAAACATATGTACCTGATCTGCTTTAGTTTTATAATCGTTCATAGTATTGTTTGCCTCAGTCTTAGCATCTAATGTTGATTTTTGTGCCTCAAAGTGAGGGTAGTTATTAGCTTCCTGTATTGTGTATGAATAGAGAATATCAAAAGCGAGGCCCTCTTTGGGTTTAATTCCATAAAAACAAACCGATGGAGTCGGAGTAGTGTATGTTTTTAATGATAAAATTGCACTTGCATTTGTCTTGTACTCTACCCCAAGATTTCCTGTATATAGTCTTGCAAAAGTATTTCCGAAGACCCCAACATTTTCACACATGGTTTGTCTAAATTCATCCGCGAGTTTGTTAAGTTTAAAAAGTTTTACATACCATTTATTCCCAAGTCCTTCATCTATTGGTCCTATTGTCATGGCATTACAAGCATCTTCAAAGAATTTAGCTATTGGAGGATTTACATTATTCTGAGCTGAATTAATAATGGCAGCTCCACCATGAGGAGTGCAAATACCGGTTAAATTGACCCCCTCAATCCGGTCCAAATTGACCACCGATTTCACTGGCGAAGATTTTGTTTTTCTGCTGTAATCTTGTTGTTCAAATTTATAAATTAATTATCATTATTTATACTCAGTTCTTCAACCTCTTTTTTATTTCGTTTTCTTAGTGAGTCGCCCACTAACTCCAATCGGTGAGCATCGTGAACAATTCTATCTAGTATGGCATCTGCTATTGTTTCTTCCCCAATAACCTCATACCATTTTACAACGGGAAGTTGTGAAGTGACAATCAAGGACCGCTTTCCATGCCTGTCTTCGATTATTTCCATAAGCGTTGCCCTGCTTTGAGCGTCGAAGGGTTGGATACCAAAATCATCTAGTATTAATAGATCTTGGCGTTCTAGCTTTATGATTTCTTTTAAATAGGAACCATCAGCTTTTGCCATCTTTAGTTTTGCAAACAGTTTCGGTGTATTGTAATATGCTACTTTATACCCTCTGTTACAAGCTTCATGTCCAAGTGCCGACGATACATAACTCTTACCAATGCCTGTGCTTCCTGTAATGAGTACGTTCTCACATTTCTCAATAAACTCGCAGGTACCTAATCGCTGTACTTGGTTCTTATCTATGTTTCGATTAAGGTGGTAATTCAACTCTTCTAAAGATGCTTTGTATCTAAATCTGGCATTCTTTACTTTCATTTCTCTACTTCTGTTTTGCCGCTCGTCCAGCTCCGCATCGATGAGCATTTCTAAGAGTTCATCTGCTGTGTATTCGGCCGTTTTTTCGGATTCTAAGCTCATCTTAAATGCTCGGTGCATTCCCGTGAATTTCAGCTTTCGCATTTTGTTTAAGGTTTCTGTGTTCATTTTTCTGTGTTTTTTATTTGTGTTCTGATTGGTGATTATTGATAATAGGATTCTCCTCTAATGTTTTCATGAGTGGGCATCGAACCTTCTTCGATTAGCTTCTCGTATTCTTTATCTAGCCCAGTATGTAATATCTTTTCGACAGCTTTATAACTATACATTCCAAAGTCTAAGCCCCGTTTGCAAGCGTTTATTAATCGTTCTCTTCCTACCTTCTTCTCAAAATTTAAAATACCCATACACGATTTATAGGCTTGCTCTGGATGTTTCTTATGATGAAGGATTTCTAAAAGATATTGCTTCACATCTTTATCGATACTCTCTGCCCAGGATAAGAACCGTTCTGCAGACCACTCACTCACGAAGCGATGTGTTGATGCCATATGATCTGGCTCTGTGGTGTAACTATACGGTGAGGTATCTCTTGCATGGATAGCAATACGTTCGTAGTTATAATAAATTTCTAGCGTGGTTCTCTTGTACTTTACAGTAGTCTTCTTTCCGATGTATTGATAGGGAACAGAGTAATAGTGCCGATCTACACTTAAATGGATGTGTCCATTTTTCATCACCGTGGCACTGGCTTGTCTTCGTAGTTCATATCTCAATAGTGGTAGAGGCAACAGTGCTGCCTTTTCCACCTCTTCGAACTGTTGTCTTCTGCTATAAGACCTTGCAGTAAAATTGGTATCGTTGTGTTTTTCTAAGGCTTGCCATAAGGTAAAATTTAACGCTTCTAAGCTAGAGTAGGTTTGCTTCTTTATACTTGCATACACTCTATTGTAAAGGATTCGAACAGCGTTTTCTACCAAAGCCTTGTCGCGAGGTCTGAAGGCTCTAGCAGGAAGCACTGCAGTGTTGTAGTGAGAAGCAAAGTCGGCAAAGGTTTCGTTTATTATGGGTTCGTATTTACTGCTCTTGGTTACCGCTGCTTTTAAATTATCTGGAACGATGGCTGAAGGAACTCCTCCAAAATAATGCAAAGCATTTTCGCAGGCTAGAATAAAGTCTTCCTTTTGTTGCGTCATTACCGCTTCTACATAGGTTAATTGCGAGGCACCTAGAATAGCTACGAACACTTCTACATTTTTTATCTCTCCTGTATGTTCATCTACTAATTGTAAGCGGTCTCCTACAAAATCAACATACATCTTATCACCTGCTTTATGCTCCATGCGCATCGTTGGTGATACCTGTTTCTTCCACAAACTGTAGTAATGATTAAACTGACTTCTGCCTAATCCATCAGGATGTTGTTCCTTGTATTCCCTCCATAAATGATCACGAGTTACCCCTTTTTTCTTGAGCTCTTTCTCATATTTAGGGAATAAACTTAATAATGTTGCTAACCTTTTATTAATCGGTTTTACTTCTGGTTTGATAAATAAGTCTTCGAGTTCCTTATCACTTAAGCCATTTAAAACTTCCATGGTTAAGCCACTATCGATAAAATCCTTGATGTATTTTTTGAGCGTATTGCGAGCGATACCCGTTTGATCAGAGATTAGTTTTTTACTTCTTCCCTGAATATATAATTGCAATAGATGTCTAATTTTACTCATGCTTATTGATTTATTCGCCATAGGTCTCGTTTTGATTTACATCAAAACTTACCATTTCGGCAATCAATTACAGCAGATTTTTATTAGCTTCGTAAGTGGTCAATTTGCTCCGGATTAGGGGGGTCAATTTGGACCGGATTGGGGTGGTCAGTTTAAATCGGATTAGGGGGGTCAATTTGACCGGATTTTGCACACTTGTTGAGGAAAGGTAGTCGTTCCACTTCCATTTGAAATTGCCAGTAATAGCATCAAGACTATAAATTGTTTCATTACCTTCGCCCTCACTCGTTGCTCCAAATATTATTGATGAGTTATAAATGAAAGGTTGTAAATGTGTAAAATTATAATCTTTACC
>JAGVEE010000344.1 GCA_020058405.1 Sphingobacteriales bacterium | reverse complement strand
CTGCTAATTATAATCTTGCAGTAGAGATGTATGTGCTGCCACAAGATATGCCATTAATTCGTTTAGGAAACAAAGTACGTATGGCGTATGATGGTTGGCCTGCAATCGTATTTAGCGGTTGGCCTAATGTTTCTTATGGAACATTTGGAGGTAGAATTGTAGCGATAGATAATTTTATTTCAAGCAATGGAAAATATAGAATAATGGTTGCGCAAGATCCAGATGATGTGCCTTGGCCAAGCGAAGTTAGAATTGGTTCCGGAGCATCATGTATAACATTGTTTAAAGATGTAAAAATTGGTTACGAAATATGGCGAAACCTAAACGGATTCCCGGCAGATTATTATGTAACAGCAGAAGAGTTAGAGTCTAAGAAAAAAGAGAAATGAAAAAATTGATTTTGATTTTTATTTTAGTACTAAATGTTGCATTCGTATTTTCTCAACCTAAACAAAAGCAATTTACTGAAGATGCATTTTTATTCTATGTAAAAAAATATCATCCCGTTGCTAAACAAGCAAAATTATTAATTGATAGAGCGAATGCCGAAATACTTTCTAGTAAAGGAGGTTTCGATCCAATTTTATACTCTTATTTAGACGAGAAAAATTTTAGCGATAAAAATTATTATTCATTACTAGATGCAGGATTAAAAATACCTACTTGGTACGGATTAGAGTTTAAAACAGGTTTTAATCAGAACTCTGGAAATTATTTAAACCCAGAAAACGAATTGCCATATAATGGCCTGTTCCAAGCAGGGGTAAACATCTCCTTGTTACAAGGCATGGTGATTGATGAAAGAAGAGCTGCCTTGAGTACTGCAAAAGTAATGCTTAGTTATTCAACTGCAGAGCAAGAACTTTTGTTAAACGATTTAATACTCGATGCTATTACTACCTATTGGCAGTGGGTAAAAGATTATCAGCAATTAAGCATACAACAACAAGCTGCAAAATTAGCCTTCGATCGATTTACTTCTTTAAAAGGAAGTTATGTACAAGGCGATTTACCAGCAATAGATACCTTAGAGTCTTATATGCAATATCAATTGAGGTTATACAATACATTTGAAGCGCAACAAAATTTACAAGAATCGCGCTTAAAAATGTCGACGTATTTATGGTTTGAAAATAACCAACCTTTAGAAATTACAGATAGTTTGTTGGCACCAGATTTAACACAAGCAGCATTAATTGGCAAAGTAGATTCCTTAATTGGAAACACCACCATAATACCTTCAGATCATCCGTATTTGAAACAATACGATTTTAAAATAAAAGCATTAGAAATTGATAGGAAATTAAAAGTTGAAAAACTAAAACCTAAATTAAATGTAAATTATAATTTAATTAATGAGCCACTTAATCCAATTCCTTTTGATGGTTTAAATATGCAAAACACAAAATGGGGAATGAGTTTTTCTTATCCAATATTTATTAGAAAAGAACGCGGAGACTTAAAAATTGCAGGACTTAAAATTGTAGAAACAGATTTGAGTAGGGAATTAAAAAGATACGAGTTGAACAATAAACTTAACGCAGTAATATTTGAACAAAATAATTTAAGAAATCAAATTACGATATACAGAAACCTGGTAGAAAATTTTCAAAGAATGTTAAATGCAGAAGTTGATAAATTTAATACAAGCACAAATAAGTTTTGTAAACATTAATGCTAAATACCAAACCTTGTATTACAAAAGAAAATGGATAGAAGGCACACTATTCCAATAAGCTCTCTATCTGCTCTGCCAAATCCCAATCTTTTTTAGTGATGGTGTTTCCAGCATCATGCGTTGATAAGTATAACTCTACAGTATTATAAGTGTTATGTATTGTAGCATGGTGATTTGCTTTTTCAGATACAATGGCAAGTTTACTCATAAATGCAAATGCTTCTACAAAATCTTTGAACACTATTTTTGCATACAATGTGTTATTTACTTCAGTGAAATTTTTCATAGTTAATCTTTAAATAAAGCTTGAGTTTTTTTAGGTAATCCTTTTACTACTTCATCATACGAATGATCAATCAATTCAACAATTAATTTTTTTGGCAAGGCTCCATCTACATACACCGTATTCCACATAGTTTTATTCATATGCCAACCGGATACTATTTCAGGATATGCTTCACGTAACTCGATACATCTTTCAGGGTCGCATTTAGCATTAAATCTATTCGACTTCGTTAATGAAATTAGCAAGAACATTTTCCCTTGAACTTTAAAAACCAAGGTGTCTTGGTCAAAAGGAAAACCTTCTTCTACAAATTTTTTTGAGATGCAATACTCTCTAATTTCTTCAATGTTCATTGCCTTTAATAAAATAGCTATAGTGGTTGTCGATGGTTAAAATGTATAATCCATTTGCAAATTCAGAAATGGCTAATTCATTTTTACCCTCAGTTAATTTTCCTGATTTTACAAGTATGCCAACTTGGTTGTATATGTTGTATGTACTTGGGTTTTCGCTTTCAACATAAATAAAGTTTGAACTTGGATTAGGATACACTTTAATGTTTTTGTTTTTTTGAATAAAAATTCCTGTTTTTACAGAATCAATAGAATACCTTAACACAAAACTTAATTGGTTTAACAAATTGCTGTTAAAGGTAATACTAGAAGTATACTCCCCAATTCTTGAATGAACATTTAATCGAACTTTTAAATACACACTTTCGCCAATCGCTATTTTCAAAGTGTCGGTGTTAAAATGTAAAGTAGTATCAACACTGGCAAATTGGTATAAATTAATTTCCGAATTTCCATCATTTACAAATGGTATTTCTAAGTCAACGAAAGTTGTAGTATCTATAATTGTGTAGGTACTGATGGTGTCTATCCATCTAAAAGATTTTATGCTTGGGCTTGTAGAGGTGCCAATTAATTTAGTAATACGATCTGCAAATTCAGGATAAT
>JAGVEE010000350.1 GCA_020058405.1 Sphingobacteriales bacterium | reverse complement strand
TTCATTCTTGAATGTTAAATTTGAAAATATTAATAACCCAACTTATGAGTTTATTATTTATAATTCAATCGGACAAATCGTAGAGTCATTTGTTTTAAACGAAAACAACACAACAATAAATACTGAAACATATAAGCAAGGATTTTACTTCTATACCTTGTTGAATAATAATATTCCTATTCAAACCGGAAAAATAATTTTAAAATAATCAAAATTAATTTACAATAAAGCCTGTTAAATTTTTATTTAACAGGCTTTATTGTGATGTTCAAAAATTAAATAAAAAATGAAAATATATATAAAATATATGGTAAGTAACTGTTGTAAACTAATGGTTAAAGAAGAATTCAAAAAATTAAAAATTAAAATCTCAAATATTGAATTGGGCGAATTAGAAATTCAGCAAAAAATTACAATAAAACAATTTGATAAAGTTAGAGCAGCATTATTAAAAAACGGTCATGAAATTATGGAAGATAAAAAAGCCATACAAATTGAGAGAGTTAAAAATGCAATTATTGATTTAATACATTACTCTGATGAATTGCCAGAAGTTAATTATTCAGAATACCTAGGTAATAAGTTAGAGTGTGATTATAATAATTTATCGAGTTTATTTTCAGAAGTTACAGGTACTACTTTGCAACAATTTATAATTATAAATAAAATTGAACGCGCTAAAGAGTTAATAATTTATAATGAACACAGCATAAAAGAAATCGCATTTAAACTCCACTACAGTAGTGTCCCTCATTTCTCCAATCAATTTAAAAAAATAACAGGTCTTTCTCCTAAATATTTCAAAGCATTAAAAAAGAGAAAAAGGATTGTATTAGAGCATTTAATTAATAGACCATTTGAATTAAAAGAGGCTTAGTGCTTAGATTCTGAGTTATATTTTTTTGAATTCGTAAAAACATACTTCTTGCCTTAATTACTACAGGCAATACAAGTAACCAATATAGAAACTGAAACTTAATCTAATTTTCTGAAACAATTTAAATATTGATATTGTTGATGAGTCATGAAAGTTTATACAAAAGAATACAAAACGTTTTTACCCCTAAATATTGAAGAAGCTTGGGATTTCTTTTCATCGCCAAGAAACTTAGCAAAAATCACCCCAGAGCACATGGGTTTCATTATTACCTCAAAGTTTAATGATGAGAAAATGTACCCTGGAATGCTAATTACCTACAAAGTAAGCCCACTATTAGGCATACAAATGGATTGGTGTACAGAAATAACCCATGTTATTGATAAAAAATATTTTGTAGATGAACAACGTTTTGGCCCTTATGCAATGTGGCATCATCAGCATCATTTTAAAGTTGTTGATGGAGGAGTTGAAATGACAGATATTGTAAATTATGCAGTCCCAATGGGCATCCTAGGGCGTATGATGAATTCAATTATGATCTCTAACGAAATAGAAAAAATATTCTCCTATCGTGAGAAAAAAGTAGCCCAATTGTTTCCCAGATAACAATTTGCTGACAAGCAAGATGAATATACATTCTAAATTTAGAGTCTTTATAGGTTTAGAATGTGTATATGTTAATAAAAACATAACATTAAGCTGACTTACAGCTCTTTATTTATGTGTTATTTTTACAGACTCTTGTTATAAACACGTTTTTTAACATCTGTCATTGAAAGAAAAATTTAAAATTCTATCATATGACTTGGAAAAAATTTAGTGGAGAATCTCTATCAACCGACTTACTATCTGAAGTCGAAAAAACAATTGAACGCGAGTACGAATTAGGAAACAAACTTAAAGTTTGCATCGGAACCGATTCACAAGTTAAAGGAGAATTAATCGATTTTGCTACCGTCGTTGTTTTTTTACGCGAACAAAAAGGTGGCTTCATGTACATCCATCAAGAAAAAGTAAACAAAAAAATGAGCATCAAAGAACGAATGCTAAATGAAGTGCAGCGCTCTATAGAAACTGCTTATGCTCTTTGTGATTTGTTAGATTTATACGATGTAGATTTAGAAGTACATGCCGATATTAATACAAACCCTAACTTTAAATCGAACCAAGCATTGCACGAAGCAATGGGTTATATCTTAAGCATGGGCTTTGTATTTAAAGCCAAACCCGAAGCATTTGCAAGTTCTTACTGCGCCAACAAAATGGTACAGTAGTTAGTGTGCTAATATGCTAGTGTGATAGTGTGCTAGTGAAGCACCCTTATTAGCACACTAGCATACTATCACACTAGCATACTAATTAATGCTTCTGTATCTAATTCTTTTCGGCCCAATGTCGCCTAATCTTTTCTTGCGGTTTTCTTCGTATTCAGTATAGTTACCATCAAAGAAATAAACTTGAGAGTCTCCTTCGAAGGCTAAAATATGTGTACAAATTCTATCTAAAAACCAACGGTCGTGGGAAATAATCACTGCACATCCACCGAATTCTTCCAATGCTTCTTCTAAAGAACGAAGCGTATTAATATCAATATCATTCGAAGGCTCATCCAGTAAAATAACGTTCGCACCTTGTTTCAACATCATCGCTAAATGCACTCTGTTTCTTTCTCCTCCAGAAAGTACACTTATTTTTTTCTGCTGATCAGCACCGTTAAAATTAAACCTAGAAACATATGCTCTTGAGTTAATTTGTTTATTACCTAACAACATGGTATCTGTTCCGCCAGTGATGGTTTCGAAAACAGTTTTGTCTGAATCTAAATCTTTATGTAGTTGATCTACGTGTGCTAATTTTACTGTTTCGCCAATTTTAAATGTTCCAGCATCTGGGTTTTCCTCACCGGTAATTAATTTAAACAAAGTAGTTTTACCAGCACCGTTAGGCCCAATAATTCCTACTATCCCGGCAGGTGGCAAACTGAAACTTAAATTTTCATACAACAATTTATTGCCGTATGCTTTCGATATATTATTAGCTTCAATTACTACATTTCCTAAACGTGGCCCTGGAGGAATAAACAACTCTAAACGTGCTTCTCTTTCTCCAGTTTCTTCACTTGCTAACTTATCATAATTAGATAAACGTGCTTTTGATTTTGCATGTCTTGCTTTTGGAGCCATGCGCACCCATTCTAATTCTCTCTCTAATGTTTTCTGACGTTTAGTTTCTTGTTTTTCTTCCATCGCTAAACGCTTCGCTTTTTGTTCGAGCCATGATGAGTAATTGCCTTTCCATGGAATGCCTTCACCTCTGTCTAATTCTAAAATCCATCCAGCTACATTATCTAAGAAATACCTATCGTGTGTTACCGCTATAACTGTTCCTTTGTATTGTTTTAAATGTTGCTCTAACCAATCAATAGATTCTGCATCTAAGTGGTTGGTAGGCTCATCTAAAAGAAGAACATCAGGCTCTTGCAATAACAACCTACACAAAGCAACTCTGCGGCGCTCACCTCCCGACAATACTTTTACAAGTGTGTCTGAATCTGGGCAACGTAAAGCATCCATTGCTCTCTCTAGCTTCGTGTCAAGTTCCCATCCGCCAATTGCGTCAATTTGATCCTGTAATTCACCCTGGCGCTGCATTAATTTGTCCATTTTGTCAGCATCTTCATAATACTCTGGCAAACCGAACTTTTCATTTATTTCTTCGTATTCTTTTATAACGTCCGTAATGGCTGTAACACCTTCCTCTACAATCTCTCGCACGGTTTTATTCTCATCTAACTGAGGCTCTTGCTCTAAGTATCCTACGGTATAACCTGGAGAAAATACTACTTCCCCTTGGTATGCCTTATCAATACCTGCAATTATTCTTAATAATGATGATTTACCCGATCCATTTAATCCCAATACGCCAATTTTAGCGCCGTAAAAAAAGGAAAGATAAATGTTTTTAAGTACTTGTTTTTGAGGTGGATGTATCTTATTTACACCCGCCATTGAAAATATTATTTTTTCGTCAGACATTGTTGAAATCTATTAAGCCACGAATATCGTTAATTTATGTACAATGTACAATGTACAATGTACACTGTACAATGTACTTTGTACAGGCAAGTTAATTGCTTACCTGTATTTTGTTATAACTATGTCATTTTTACAAACAATGTGACTCCATTAGCTAATTAGCACATTAGCTAATTAGCTAATTAACCCTTTGGCGTAGTTTTTGACTATTGTTGATAACATTATTTTTAATACCAGAAGAACAAATTAATATATTAGAACGTTGTTCAAACATGAAAGGAATCTATTATGGAAGCTAAATTTTCACCTCGGGTAAAAGACGTAATCTCATACAGCAGGGAAGAAGCCTTGCGTTTAGGTCACGATTATATAGGAGCAGAACACCTATTGTTAGGATTAATAAGAGAAGGCGATGGTGTAGCTATTAAAGTGATCAAGTCTCTTGGCTTGGATACTCCTCGTTTACGCAAATCTGTTGAAGATGCTGTGAAAGGCACTTCAGGTACCAATGTTAATTTGGGAAATATACCTTTAACTAAACAAGCAGAAAAAGTATTAAAGATTACTTATTTGGAAGCTAAAATTTTCAAAAGTGAAGTAATCGGTACAGAACATTTATTGTTATCTATTTTACGTGATGAAGATAATATTGCATCGCAAATTTTATCACAATTTAACGTGAACTACGAAGTGTTCAAAGCTCAATTAGAAAACTTCAAATTAAATCCTAGCGCTGAAGCACCCCAAAATCCTGCCGGCGACGATGATTATAAAGAAGAAGAAAATTATTCGGCACCGAAAAAACCTACCGATGCAAAATCTAAAACACCTGTACTAGATAATTTCGGTAGAGATTTAACACGTGCTGCCGAAGAAGGAAAATTAGATCCAATTGTTGGTAGAGAAAAAGAAATAGAAAGAGTTTCGCAAATATTATCACGTAGAAAAAAGAACAATCCGATTTTAATTGGTGAGCCAGGTGTTGGTAAATCTGCCATTGCCGAAGGCTTAGCATTGCGCATCGTTCAAAGAAAAGTATCAAGAGTGTTATTCAACAAAAGAGTAGTTACACTTGATTTAGCTTCATTAGTGGCTGGTACAAAATACCGTGGCCAATTTGAAGAAAGAATGAAAGCGGTGATGAACGAATTAGAAAAATCACCTGATGTAATTTTATTTATTGATGAAATACATACCATTGTGGGTGCCGGCGGTGCTTCGGGTTCTTTAGATGCCTCAAACATGTTTAAGCCTGCATTAGCACGTGGAGAAATACAATGCATCGGTGCTACAACATTAGATGAGTACCGTCAGTACATCGAAAAAGACGGTGCCTTAGATCGTCGTTTCCAAAAAGTATTGGTTGACCCTGCAACTCCAGAAGAAACGGTTATCATTTTAAATAACATTAAAGAAAAATACGAAGAACATCATAATGTAACGTATACACCAGAAGCAATTGATGCTTGTGTGTTTTTAACTACTCGTTACATGAGCGATCGTTTCTTACCAGACAAAGCAATTGATGCT
>JAGVEE010000051.1 GCA_020058405.1 Sphingobacteriales bacterium | reverse complement strand
GAGCAAATCTTAAAATATCCCTTTCTAAACTTACCTTCTCCCATCAAATGGTTCGATTATTTTTTACCGAACAATTGTACAGAGCCTTTAGTATATTGAAGGGGGAACCGTACCATCATAGTTAGATATTAGATATTTGTCGTTAGTCTTTAGACCGTCTAACGACTAAAGACTAATGACTAGCGACTAAAAATTATTCTGCATTTTCTGTACTTTCTTGCTCAGGCGTTTCATTCCACAATGGAAGTGCCGATAAAATACTATACCAATTAATTATTTTTTTAATGTCTGATGCGTACACTCTTTCTGGGTCGTGAGTTGGTACGATAGAAGTAAAATAATCTCTCAACACTTTTGGATCTGCTTTAGCTTCTGGAACTGGATTTGTAGCAGCCGTTTCTTTCATTTTTTCGAGTATGCTTAATAAGGTGATGTCATCATCCTCCCCAAAAACAGTAATATCATCAAGCGTTGCTAATTTACTTGTAGCATTGGTTACTACTTTGTTCTTCGCTTCGTCTAATGATTCTAAAATAAAACCCGAACGGTTTTGCGCCAATGCTTTATATAATCCTGGCTTGCCAGATAGAGATACAATTCCTCTTAAATTCATATGTTTTTTTTGATGGTGTATGTTATGCTTCTATTACTTCTATACCTAAAATTTTATCGCCTTGACGAATAGAATCAACGAGGTCTACGTTCTCAACCACTTTACCAAATACGGTATGGTTTCTGTCTAGGTGAGCAGTATTTTCTCTGCTGTGGCAAATAAAGAATTGAGAACCGCCAGTATCTCTACCAGCATGAGCCATTGATAAAACACCACGATCATGGTATTGGTTATCGCCGTCTAATTCGCATTTAATATGGTAACCCGGTCCGCCTGTACCTGCTCTAAAAGCAGTAGCTTCTGATTTTGAAAAAGGACAACCTGCTTGTACTACGAAATCAGGAATTACGCGGTGAAAAGTAACACCATCATAAAATCCTTCTTTTGCTAATTTTGTAAAATTCTCAACAGTACCTGGAGCATCTTTTTCGTAGAACTCCACTGTCATATCACCTTTTTCTGTTTTGATTATCGCTTTTTTCATAAAATTCCTTTTTGTGAGGGCAACAAAGATAATAATATTGTACTAATGTACTAATTGAGTTATAAACTAAATAGTCTGCAATAGCAGACCAAAAACAGCGTTTATTGAAATTTGTGTACCTAAAAGTTTAATATGAGAAACTAAACTTAAAAGCTTAAATTTGGGTGTAATATGAAAAAGATAGGGATTTTATTTGTTTTACTTATTTGCGCAAAAATTGGATTCTCCTCGTCCATCTTAATTCCTATGGACGAAAGCCAGAAGAATCATTTGAAATCGTATGGCCTCGCCTATTGGGCATTGAAACAAGATTTAACCATACAATGGTTACTAAATTATAAAGGAGGAAGTTTTTTAATTCCGCATGCAAACACAATTGAAACAGAGTGTAAAATTAGAGGTATTTCTTACGATGTAATAGCTGATGTACAAGCAGCATCTATTTTAAATGCAATTGCCGACCCCGAAACAAATATGGATGCAGTGAAATTGGAAAAAGCTCCGAAGATTGCTGTGTATTCTCCAAAAAATAAATTGCCCTGGGACGATGCGGTAACCATGGTATTAACTTATGCAGAAATTCCGTATGATATTGTTTACGATGAAGAAGTGATAAAAGGCAATTTACCAAAGTATGATTGGTTGCATTTACATCATGAAGATTTTACCGGGCAATATGGAAGATTTTGGGCGGCCTTTAGAAATGCACCTTGGTATGTAAATGATGTGAGGTTGAACGAAGAGATGGCCGCAAAATTAGGCTTCAAAAAAGTATCGCAATTAAAATTAGCAGTGGCACAAAAAATAAAAGAGTTTACAGTAGGTGGCGGATTTTTATTTGCGATGTGTTCTGGAACGGATAGTTACGACATTTCATTGGCAGCTGCAGGTATTGATATTTGCGACCAAATGTTTGACGGTGACAGGGCAGATCCGAATGCGCAAGAAAAATTAAACTATGCAAACGGTTTTGCTTTTCAGAATTATAAATTAGACATGAACCCTTATAATTATGAGTTCTCTGATATAGACAATACCCAAGGTAGAAATTTAGTAGAAGGGAATGATTATTTTAGTTTGTTTGATTTCTCTGCGAAATGGGACCCAGTACCTAGTATGCTTACCCAAAACCACGAGAAATTGGTGAAAGGATTTATGGGGCAAACAACTGCCTTCAGAAAAAAAATGATTAAACCTGATGTGTTGATATTAGGTGAAACTAGTTCTGTAAATGAAGCAAGATATATACACGGAGAAATTGGGAAAGGTACTTGGACTTTTTACGGAGGCCACGACCCAGAAGATTACCAACATTTAGTAAATGATCCGGCAACTGATTTGAACTTGCATCCAAATTCGCCAGGTTATCGTCTTATCTTAAATAACGTATTGTTTCCGGCAGCGAAAAAGAAAAAACAGAAAACGTAGGTAGTGTGCTAGTATGCTAGTGTGCTAGTGTGCTAATTAAAAAAAATAAACTAAAACCATTAATATGAAAAAAACATTACTATTACTTGTCTATGTTGCAGTGGCAACATTAACAAATGCAACTGATAATCCGTTTAAAAGGGCAAAAGAAAGAGAACAAACATTGAACAAGATGAAAGCATCATCTATTGTTGTTCCAAAAACATTGGCAAATGTTACCATACCAACCCTTATTAAGGCTTCTTATTGGGAAGGGATGACTTCTAATTGGACCCCTTTGTCTGCTGTAAAAAGTGTTTACGAAAATGACTTGTTAAAGACTCAATATGAAATGGATTATCTACAAACAGACACTCTATTTAGAGCAAGGTATTTTTACAATGCAAACAACCAATTAACCCAAATGATATATGAGTATAAACAATCGCTAGGCATTTTTTTAAGTAGTTATAGATATAGTGTTACCTATTCAAATAACAATTCAAAAATTGTATATTTTGTAGAAATATATGATAGTCAAACTCAAGTGTGGTCGCCGAGTTCGCGTGAAACTCAAGAATTCAACTCAAGAGGAGCTAACACAAAGTATATAAGTGAAATGTATAACAATGGAGTTTGGGAAGTACAATACGGATATTCTGCACAATATACTTACTTAAATAATACAAGTAACAAAATTGTTGATATTATAGATAGTAGTTATAATATCAATAACATGCGTTTTGAAGCTGATTATAGACAAGTAAAATCGTACAATGCAAACGAAGAAGTAATTGATTTACTTACCTATCAAAATATGGGTTCCGGATTAAAAATGGATCAAAGAGATAGTATATTTTATACTGCAGGCTTGCCAACAAAATTAATAGCCAATGTGTTTGACACAGTTTCCAATTCTTTTAACAGAGAATATAAATTAGATGACATGACATGGAGTAATTTCGACCCTACTATTGATTTATTTTACAACCAACCCTTAGGATATATAGTAAGCATTTGGCAGAATAATGCTTGGCAATTGAGACAACGTAACACAACTACTTTCACTGACAATTTTGGATCGTTCATTGAGTTAAGAGAGGTATACAATTTGAATAATGTATGGGTCAATCGCTATAGATACAGGGAAGTTTTCGACTCTAGATTAAATCAGATAGAAAATGCAGAAGAAAATTATAGCAATCAAACAAGTACTTGGAATCCTACTTATGGTGAAAAATATTTCTTTCAATATGATATGAGCAATAATATTATTGAAGAAACAAATGAAATGTTTAACAGTTCGAATAATGCTTACGAAAAAAATGGCAAAACCGAATACTCTGAGTTTATAAGCATCGCAAGTGGCATTAACACTTCTAAAAACACCATCGAAGTAAAACTCTACCCTAACCCAAGTGCAGATGGACGAGTTTCTGTAAATGTAAAAATGGAAGCAGCATCAGCATTAAACATTAAAGTAAGTGACCTAAAAGGCAGTGTGGTTTATACTGATAAAAAAGAATTGGGTAAAGGATTAAATACGATTGAATTGAGTGGTTTACAACAAGGAATGTACATGGTGGAATTGAGTAGTGAGTATGGAATAGCGAGAACGAAACTAGTTATCAACTAATAAAGTTAGTGTGCTAGTTTGATAGTATGCTAGTGTGCTAATAACTAATTAAGAATAATAAACTAAAACCATTAATATGAAAAAAACATTACTACTACTTGT
>JAGVEE010000398.1 GCA_020058405.1 Sphingobacteriales bacterium | reverse complement strand
CCTTCTAATTGGATTCTGTTTATAATCCAAAAAGGATGCGAATACCCTATTTTTTCGGTTTTAAAATTTTATTCAAGGAAAAAGACTATTGTACTTACTACTCTGGCTTTCTGAATAAATGGTTCTGCAGGTTTCTCTGTTTGTTCCACACCATCTTCATCATAATAATAGTTTCTTCCGGCTATGGTAATTTGACCTTGTGATGCAGTTTTAATTTTACCAAGCTGAGCTTGTGAGTCGTTTGCAAATTGTTCTCCTGAAATACGTGCATTTTTAGTACTCTCTGCTATTAATTGAGGTTTTATCGAATTCAATTCTGGAAAAACATAATTCGCATTCAATGTAGAAGTAAGATCTTTACTTACTAAATCTAAGCGAAGTTTTGCCATTAAATCTTCAGTGCCCTTAACATCTTTTGACTTAATTTCTATGGTTTGACTAACGGTATAACGGTCTACTTTTACTTCTTCTTCTCTCCCATTTCGCCAGCGTGTTTCATAATAAGTCTGCCTATCGTTAATCCCAATATTCTTTACTTTAATATCATTTTTATTTATTCCTGTGCTTGTTAAGAAATTTAAGATGGCATTTCTTTTTAGCTCCGATTTTTTAATAATACTAGGCAACTCATCTCCTGAAATAGAAAAACTAATGCTGATACTTGCAGAATTTGCAATCATATTCATTTCTGCCAGTCCTTTAACTGTTACCACTCGATCTTTATCACTGAAAGTTTTTAATCCTTTAAATATAAAAACACCTAATAGTAACAGGCCGATTAGAATTGATAGTCCAATATAAATGGCGCTATTCTGTGATTGTTTTTCCGTACTCATATATTTTATAAAAAATTAAATATAAATGAAAATTATGTAGAATTTAAGAATAGACAAAATATAAAATATAATTATTTAGAATATTCCAATATATCTCCAGGTTGGCAATCTAATGCCTTACATATAGCTTCCAAAGTACTAAAACGAATGGCTTTTGCTTTCCCAGTTTTTAAAATTGATAAATTTGAAATAGTTAAATCTACTTTTTCTGAAAGTTCGTTGAGTGATATTTTGCGCTTCGCCATCATCACATCTAAATTAACAATTATGGCCATTTTATTAAATTGTTAAATCGTTTTCTGCTTGTAACTCCACTCCTCTTTTTACAATTTGAGAAATAACTAAAAGCACTATTCCCATAAATATCCAAACATCTGCGCCTGCAAATTTGAGGTGCTGTAACTCGGGCATTGTTACTCCATTTTGTAAAAAATAATCGTTGTATCGAGTACCCCAATAAGAAAACAAGCCTATCGCTAAGGCAAAATATGCCATATAACTTATAAAGTTTTTTAATGCCAAATTAAAAGGCTGTTCGATGTGAAATTTTTTGTTGTAAAATAAATGCAAAATAAAATAAAACATAATGGCTTTTAAGGTAGCTACTATAGTCATTAATACAGTAAGTACAATAAAAAAGCCTTTGTCGTATGCTAAGAGCGACGATAAATTTACATTGTCCCAGAAATAGGTTGCCTCATTTGGGTTGCGGTAAAGTGTATACAATAAGTTAAATAGTATACCTCCGGCTTCTACACATAAACCAACGAATAGAATCCATGTAAGCACTAAAAGTACTTTTAGGAAATGTTTAGTTTGAATTTTGATTACCATAACAATAAATTTTAAGATTATTCTGCAATAATAATAAATATTTATTGATAAACAACAAATTTATTTTAATAAATGATAAAAATAGAAGGTTTCAATTTCTATTTATTTCAATAAAGTAACAAATTTGAAAGAAATCCCTACCCGTTTCATCGTTAATTTTATAATCGAATTGATGTAAATAACCAATTTGAATAGATGTGTTTTTTGATGGTTTATAATTAAATGCTACCTGAATTCTGTTTCGTTCGAAATAAGGTTCTCTATCTGTAAAAAAGAGCTCATTTGAAGCACTTATTTGATAAGGTTTATAATTATCTTTTATTTCACCAAAGGGATAGGCTAAGCCAAATCTATATCGAAAACGATTTCTATATCCGTTACTCGTAAACCTTAATTCTGCACGGTATCTTTGTTCGATTTTAAACACCCCAATACTCTGAGAAAATAAAACTTGAGGCCAAATTCTAAATTCATCGTTGTTTTTAGGTAATACAAAGTCACCTCCTTCTTTATATGTTTGGTAAGAACCGGCAGCTAAACTCAACATCATGTTCTGATGAATTTTGTAATTAACACCTCCTTTAAATTCGTAATAATGAAAGTTGTTATACATTTTTAAGGAGCGCAACTGTGCCTCTCCAAAAAAACTTAGCTTCTTATTCTGATTATACTTTAAATTGATAATGTTCCAAGTTCCCAGATCGAATGAATGAGTATAGGTAGAACTAAGTATTAGTATTGAAAAAAGAATAGTTTTAAGCTTGTAAATCATTGTTTATGCTAAATAATTATCTTGCTTTATGAAAGCCTAAAAAGATGAATTAATTGATTGATATTTTTTTACGTTTAGCAAATTTAGCAATCTCAAACCAAATTACAGAAACAAATCCAACAGTGATGCATAATAAGAGCTGTATAAAATTCAATTGTTCAAATTCAAAAAATACAGTTAATGGCTTAACAAAAAGCATTAATAGAAGCAATGTAATTGTAATTAAAATAATATATAACACCATGTTATTTTTATACTTCAAGGTTGTTAGGATGGAATAATAAAACGAACGATTAATTAAGGTTAGAAAAATATTTGAAGCTATTAATACAGTAAATGTCATGGTTCTGGTTAATGCTTCGCTATATCCATTATTAATTGAATACTGATAGATGAATAAGGTGCCAAGGGTAATTATCAATCCCTGAATAATACTGATAGAAAGTTCTTTCCAATTAAAAAAAGTAGCACTTAATGCTTTAGGCTTTTGTTGCATGGTATTTTTCTCCATCGGTTCATTTTCATAGATAATAGAACACGTAGGTCCCATAATTATTTCTAAAAAGATTACATGTACTGGCGAAAAAATATTAGGGTATAACCATCCCAAAGCTAATGGAATAAACACTGTTAGTATAATTGGGATGTGTATAGAAATAATGTATTGAATGGCTTTTTTTAAGTTTGCATATATTTTTCTACCCATTGCAATGGCGTCTACCATTTTAGATAAATCATCTTCCAATAATATTAAAGAGGCTGCTTGCTTTGCAATTTCTGTACCTTTTTTACCCATAGCAATACCAATATGTGCAGCTTTTAAGGCTGGCCCATCATTTACCCCATCGCCTGTCATGGCTACAATTTGATTATTTGATTTTAGTGCATTTATTATTTTCAATTTTGCTTCCGGAAACATTCTTGTAAAAATATTGGTATCCATCACGCTGCTTTTTAGTTCTGCATCGTTTAATTTCATTAGCTCATCACCCGTGATGCTTTTTTCAAAACCAACAAAACCTATTTGTTTGGCAATCGCAACAGTTGTTTCGGTATTATCGCCGGTAATTATTTTTACATTAATTCCTGCCTTGTAAAAATCTTCTAATACTTGTTGGATGTTCTTTTTTGGTGGATCGTAAAATGCAACAATACCTATAAAAGTAAAAGGTAATTCTTCTTGTGTTGATGGAAATTCTTTGGCATTATAATCAGACATTCCAACACCTAAAACTCTGTAACCATCTTTCGCTAAAAGTTCTATTGCATTTTGTGTATGCTGAATTTGCTCTTCGCTAAGTTTCGAAACCCTCATCATGGCTTCGGGTGCACCTTTGGCAGCTATTACTCTGTTACCTTTTGCATTTTCAAACACATGTGTCATCATTGGAGGGATGCCCGCCAATGGATATTCGTGTATTAGTTTATAATTAGGCCTTTCGTCATCCCTAATAATATTAGCATAAGATTGATGAAGTGCTAATTCCATTGCATCAAATGGAATGGGTTCGCTTGCCCACATGGCAATTTCAATTAACTGTTTTTCATCTGCAGTTAATGTTTCATTGGGTTCAATAATTTTATTGGTACTTAGCAAATAAATTTTCGCCAAACTCATTTTGTTCTCTGTAATGGTACCTGTTTTATCAGTACAAATAACGGTAGCGCTACCCAGTGTTTCCACTGTTTTCATTTGTTTAACCACAATGCCCATTTTCATTAATCGCCATGCTCCCAATGCCATAAATGTGGTAAAGGCAACAGGTATTTCTTCAGGTAAAATACTCATGGCTAAGGTGAGCGATTGTAATAAACTGCCTAATATATTTTGTGAGTGCCAATAATTAATGATCCATACAACTACAAAAAACACCGCCCCTATGATGGCCATCTTTTTTACAAAATTTGCAATCTGTAATTCTAAGGGAGTTTTCTCTTCGTCGATGCTTTCTAAACTTGTTCCTATTTTACCTAAACGAGTTTCGTTGCCAATGGCAGTAATTACTGCAATGGCGAGCCCAGTTGCAACACTTGTACCACTATAAATATTGTTATCTTCTGATGTTTTGTCTTTACTAACTGTTAGTGATTCGCCAGTAAGAATAGATTCATTTACAGAGAAATCATTTGAATGTATGATGCTGCCATCCGCAGAAATCAGGGTGCCCTCTTCCACCATTAAACTATCGCCAAGTACTAACTCTTCGCTTTTTATTTCTACTACTTTACCGTTACGAATAACTTTGCAAGTTGCTTGAGTAAAATCTTTAAGTTTCTCTAAAGCATTTTTACTCCTCGAATATTGAAATAAAGAAATGGAGGTTTGAAATACTATGGCAACTGTTAAGAATATTCCATCGCCTGTTTTACCACTAATAAAATAAATAGTTGAAGCCACCAATAACAAAATCATCATGGGGTCTTGAACGATACGTTTGAGGGTATTTAAGAAAGTACTTTCTTTTTTATAATCTAATTGGTTGCGACCAAATTTTTCTCTAGCAAGAATTACCTGTTCATTGCTTAGACCCTTAATGTCAAAATTAGTTGCAGGCATAGCCAAAGATACCATTTAAATAAGTGAGAAAAACAAAAGAGTCGATTAATGCAGAACATTCAGACCGACTCTTATCACATTCACTCAAATTATTATTGTAATTCCACAGCTTTCTTCAATAAATCCAAGCCTTGTTGATTCGTTTTTTCCATTTCTGCTTTTGCTCCAAAAAGCCACATAAAAAAAGCATCTGTAAGAGCCGATTGAAGTTTAAACTCTTGTTTTACTTCAATACCATTATTAGTTTCGGTAAAATAATACTCGAAAGTAGGCTTTGCAATAAATGGCTTTTGTATATCGCACTTTACCCCAATGTATTTAAAAGTATCAATTTTTACAATCTCTTGAAAACCTAAATCCTTACCCTTATTTCCATTCCAATGAAATTGAGCACCTACCGCCCCATCTGTTCCTTTTACCTCGTATTTTTGAGTTGGATCTTGCGCCAAAAATGGCGACCATTTGTGGAAATTGTTTAAATATCGAACCATGTCAAACACTTCGGCTTTGCTACCTTCTATGGTAACCGACTTTACTATTTGGATATTTTTAAGACCATTCGCTTTGTATAATCCAAAGCCTATAAATGCAACTGCTGCAATTGCTATAACTGATAGTATCATTTTCTTATTCATTTTTTTAAGTTTTAATATTCTGTTAATTGTTACATTGCTTGTATCGCTCGTACTTCTACCCGGCCACCCATTAATAAAACTGGGCAGTTTTTAGCAATTTCTACTGCTTCATCCATTGTATTGGCAGTAATAATCATGTTCCCTCCGAGTGTTTGTTTTTCTGAAACATGGATACCTTCTGAAACTG
>JAGVEE010000152.1 GCA_020058405.1 Sphingobacteriales bacterium | reverse complement strand
TGAGTTGGCGGGTTTTCCGCATCACTCATTAGATTCTTATTTACCAAAATTGGTAAGAGCAGGCCAACGTGTAGCAATATGCGACCAGCTCGAAGATCCAAAAACAACCAAGACAATCGTTAAGCGTGGCGTAACCGAAATGGTTACTCCAGGTATATCGTACAATGATAACATCCTTCAACACAAAGCCAACAATTATTTAGCTGCCATCCATTATGCTGATAAAGATGAACTCGGCGTAGCTTTGTTAGACATTTCTACTGGCGAGTTCTTAGTGGCTGAAGGAAACTCAGCGTACATCGATAAATTATTTCAAAGTTTCCGCCCCGCAGAAATTCTTTGCACCCGCGGCAGAGCTAAACATTTTGTTAGTCAGTTTTCCGAAAACTATTACCATTACGCTTTAGAGGATTGGATTTTTGCGTACGATTATGCATACGAAACACTTACTAAACATTTCTCTACGCTTAGCTTAAAAGGCTTCGGTATAGAAGGATTAAACAATGCCATTATTGCTGCCGGTGCTTGCTTACATTATGTGTATGATACGCAACATCATGATATAAAACACATAAATGCAATTGCACGTATTGAAGAAGAACAGTACATGTGGTTGGATAAATTTACGCTCCGAAATTTAGAGTTAGTACATTCTGTACACGAGCAAGCAACCACTTTGTTTGATGTATTAGACTATACGCATTCGCCAATGGGAGCAAGGCTTTTACGCAAATGGATACTTTTGCCTTTAAAAGAAAAAGCACTCATTTTAGAACGCCAACACCTTGTAAAAGTGTTCATCGAAAACACTACTTATTTTTATTTACTCGAAGAACAATTAAAAAATATTGGCGACTTAGAACGTTTAATTTCTAAAGTAGCTTTGCGAAAAGTAAATCCGCGAGAAATTGTACAACTCTCTAGGGCCTTAAAAGCAATATTGAAAATTAAAGAAGATGCTGCTAACATTAATGATTCTGCGCTTACTGCCATTATAGATCGCATAAATCCTTGTTTAAGTTTAATTGATAAAATAGATTCAACATTAAAAGCAGATCCACCTGTGTTATTACAAAAAGGAAATGTAATAGCCGATGGTGTAGATGAAGAATTAGATAGCCTTCGTAAAATTGCTTTTCACGGGAAAGATTATTTACTTGATATACAAAAAAGAGAAAGCGAACGTACTGGAATTACTTCCTTAAAAGTTTCATTTAACAATGTATTTGGATATTATTTAGAAGTAACACACGTACACAAAGACAAAGTTCCAACAGAGTGGATACGTAAGCAAACCCTTGTAAATGCAGAGCGATACATTACTCCAGAGTTAAAAGAGTACGAAGAAAAAATACTCGGTGCCGAAGAAAAAATTAATGTAATAGAAGCCAAATTGTATCATGATTTGGTAGTGAGCATTAGCGAATATATTAAACCTATACAAGTAAATGCGTACGTAGTTGCACAATTAGATGTGCTCTCTTCTTTTGCTTTTGTTTCGTCGAGGAACGAATACAGCATGCCCGAAATTGCAGAAGAAACGGTGCTTAATATACAAGCCGGTAGGCATCCAATAATTGAACAACGTTTAGCAGTTGGAGATAGCTTTATTCCGAACGATGTTTTTTTAGATCAAGAAGAGCAACAAATCATAATAATTACAGGCCCCAATATGTCTGGTAAATCTGCTATTTTAAGGCAAACGGCACTAATTGTTATCATGGCTCAAATGGGTTGTTATGTACCCGCTAAATCGGCTAAAATTGGAATTGTAGATAAGCT
Source organism: Sphingobacteriales bacterium (assembly GCA_020058405.1). Lineage (GTDB taxonomy): Bacteria > Bacteroidota > Bacteroidia > Sphingobacteriales > Sphingobacteriaceae > CAJBVG01. The sequence goes on along the minus strand of JAGVEE010000152.1, from coordinate 1,156 downwards.
ATTTACACGAGTAGGAGCAAGTGATAACCAATCGACTGGCGAATCCACTTTTATGGTAGAGATGAACGAAACTGCTAGTATTCTAAATAATTTATCAGATAAAAGCCTAGTATTATTAGATGAAATTGGAAGGGGTACCAGTACATACGATGGTATTTCTATTGCTTGGGCAATTGCTGAATTTATACATGACCATTCTAAGGCGCGAGCACGAACATTATTTGCTACACATTACCACGAACTCAATGAAATGGCTACACAAATGCCTCGCATTAAAAACTACAACGTATCTATAAAAGAACTCGACAATAAAATTATATTTCTTAGAAAACTTGTGCCAGGTGGCAGTGAGCATAGCTTCGGTATACATGTTGCAAAAATGGCTGGCATGCCTAATTTTATTATTAAAAGAGGAAACGAAATTCTTCATCAACTAGAAAAACAACGCTCCGACGATCCAAGTGCCAAAGGTTTACACAAGAAAAAAGGCAAAGTACAATCATCAGAATTTCAATTAAACATGTTCAGTTTAGACGATCCTATTTTAATTAAAATTAGAGACAGTATAAAAGACTTAAACGTGAATGAACTTACACCTGTAGAGGCATTAATGAAATTAGACGATATACAACGTTTATTGAAATCGTAAATGAAAAAATTTAGAACCACTTTGCTTAAATTTCTATCGAAGTTCGACGATTGGGAATTGGTTCAAAATGTTCCATGCACAAGTGTTTTCGATTTTTACTATTCGCCAAAACATAAGCTATACATACATTTGGTAGAATTAGATAAACGATTATCAACTCTACCCGTAAATTTTTTTCAGGAGATAAGTTTACATTGTTACCATCAAAAGATAAAATTAATACATTTAAGAGAAGAGCAGTGGTTGGAGAAACAAGATTTTATTGAACATAGGCTACATTCTATTTTCGAACAGAACATAAAGTTTCATGCCAGGCAATGCAAAACAAAGCGGATTGAAAAAAAAGAATACGACGATTTTTTAAATCAAAATCATTTATTGCAAACAGCCAGTACTCGTTTTAAATATGGATTGTACAAAGGGGAAGATTTGTTAGCTGTAATGGGTATTAGCGCTGGCAGGTGGATGACAAAAGAAGGGGAGCTGCGAAAATCCTTTGAAATTATA
>JAGVEE010000168.1 GCA_020058405.1 Sphingobacteriales bacterium | reverse complement strand
CATCCAATACCATTCAAATCGGAGGCAAGAATATTAACTTAGACTATCTTGGAAGTTTAGGTGTTGCGCTAAAAACAAGGGCAGCACTATTGGATTTGGAGAGATATAGCGAGAAATACAATAAACTATCGAATGAAGATAAGGTTTTAGCACAATCACAGGCATTAGCCCAAACAATTCTACTTGGTTCTTATACACAAGGATTGTTTGATTTGGTTTCTAAGCCAAGTTCAAGCATGAATGAGTCTGAGAAAGCCAAGGCAGCGGAGTTATTAACAAGGGTTGTAATTCCGTTTACAGCAATGTCAAGACAGATTATGCAAGCTATGTCACCTAAAGCCAAAAAGCCAATTGGGTTTGCCGAGAACATGGCTAAGTATAGCGGATTAGTAGCAGGGTGGAGTTTAGATAGACCCGCCTTTGATTATAGGGGTAGAGAGTATAATACGGGTCAGATATACACAGGTAGCCCCGATGCTTTTATTGGCATGATGACCACAATGGATAAGCTATCTGACGAGTACGATACTAAAATAATGAAATATACTAATTATGACGTGTCATTCACTAATATGAATAAGAATGATGAAAAATACTACATAATTGACAAGGAAACGGGCAAAGAGAGAAAAATGACCGATTTGGAGTATTATGAGGTTTCAAAACTTAAAAATCAAATATTTGATAAAAGGGTTAAGGATTTCATTGACTTATTGGACGGAAAAGAGGTTAATGGATTTCAGTATGACAAAGAACAAATAGATGATTATTTAAAAGATAAAAAAGCTATTAAAAAAGGAATTGAAAGACTGAATAACAGAGCCAAGTTTGAAGCGTTTGTAGAAATGTTTGGAGAAGCTCCAATTAAGGTTGAGGAAGAAGCCAAGGATGCTGTTGAAGAAATGCCTAAATAATTCGTATATTTGAGTATGTTAGATTTTACACTTACACAGGATAATTCAAACGGTGAAACATTGGTATTTACAGATGTAAGCACTGATATTGACTATTCAGAGGTTGTAGCTGTAAGATTTCAATTCGGAAATAATTTAGAGGTTGCTAACGAGTTAAGTACGGGAGATTTATCTCAATACAGGAAGTACATAAAAACGGTTGGTAGTCCGAGTGTATACGACAATAAGACCCAATCAGTTGGGAGTATTTATATTCCATTTATAAACGTAGCAATAAACAGTGGAGATACTTGGGAGTATTTGGGTATTTACTCACCAGAAGTTGGGTATTACGAAGACCCAAGCACAACAGCTCAATTACAAGACACAGATGGGAATGACATAGGTGGCCTAATACCAATCACGATATATACAAACAATGACATAACCGCTCCGAATTCGACAGTATTACTTAACGGTGGAGCGTTTATTTCACCAAGAAGCAACCAGACTGTTAATATAACTTTAAATGACACAGCGTATAATACAGTAACCCCAGTAAGTGTTACTGGTAGTGATGTTGTTTTAAATATTATTCGCAATACTGTTGCGCCTGTTATTAGCGGAACGGCAGTAGTAGGCAGTGTTCTAAGTTGTACAACTGGCACATGGATAGGAAGCGGATTAAGTTATACTTATCAATGGTTTTCAAACGGGGTAGCAATAGGTGGAGCAACATCATCAACATTTACTTTAACTCAAACACAAGCTGGCAATAGTGCAAATATTTCTTGTGTTGTTACTGCTACAAATGGGATTGGTTATTCCGTAAGTTCAAATATTATTGTTCAGGTGTTAGACCTCGATTGGAGCAACTTTTTAACAGCCACGGGCATAACAGATGCAACAACTATCAACGCTTGGAATACCGCAGTAATAAGTCTAAAATCAAGCGAAGTTTGGGCGCAATGTTTGGCTATTTACCCATTCTTAGGTGGTACTTCATCAACGTGTAAGTTTAACCTAAAAGATGCACAAGATACTGATTCAGCCTATCGTATTTTATTTTCAGGCAGTTGGACTTTTGATTCATTAGGCGCAACAGGTAATGGTACTAATACTTTTGCAGATACTCGAATAAACCCATCAACAAAATTGACAGGTATTAATAGCGGACACCTTTCATTGTTTATTACGAAAAGTTTAAACACAAATAATACAGCCCGTGAAATAGGAGGGCAGCAAGGTATTGCGACCGCAATGTGGGCTTCCTTGTCGAATGGGTCAGCTGCTGGTTATTTTGCATATAGAGAAAATGCAGCAGAAGGCGCAACAGGTGGTAATGCAAGCATTGGAGTTGCTACAGGTATGTGGATAGGCTCACGTATAAGCTCAACGCAGATTTATGTTTTAAATAGAAGATTATTAGTAATTGGTGGAACAACTGCAAGTAGTGGTTCACGACCAAACCTCAATATGTACATTGGAGCGCATAATGTAAGTGGAACAGCTGGAAACTTCGGCACAAAGACATATGGGCTTGCATCTATTGGCGAAGGGTTAAGTATTAATCAAATGAATGCATACGATGCAATTATAACACAAGCAATGATTGAAACAGGTAGAATATGATAGGCTATAAACTCTTGATAGAACAAGCCGAATTACTCAACGGCCAACAATTCACAACGGGTAGTTTTTTTAACCCTGTAATGGACAAAAACGGTGATTACTTTATTTTTGAAGTTGAGGTGAATTTTTGCACTAACAATGATTTTTTATGGGTCAAACAATTAATAGAGTCTGAATACATTAAACCTGTTGAATAATGATAGCATTTAACCCATCTGAACCATTAGACCTAACTACGGCAAACTTTGGTATAGACCAAACAGTATTCCCGAATACGGTTTATAACGTTCAATACGAATTGTATAAAAAGACCACACCCGTTACATTAACAAATGTTTCGAATGAGGTGCAATACATCGTGTATGGTGATGGAACCTGTACTTACAATGGTAATACTTACAGAGAAGGAGAGGTCTTTATAGCCGAGAATAATGGTGCTGTATCATTTACGGGTGGTGCTAAATTAGCCGAGTTGCTTGAATCAAGGCATAAGTTTTATACATTCGTTTGGGAACTGAAACAAAGGCTTTACAACATCGTACACGAGAACTTGAATAATCAAGCTAATGACTATACTGAATTGTTAGACAAGATACAGTCAGAATTAGACTCTTTAGATTGGGCTAACTATACCCAACAGATTAGCATATCTAAGGCTCAAAAGACTATTAATTGGATAAACGAAAAACTAACCGAGATTGAGAACGCAGGATAATATAGCTATTATTTCACTAAGGGGTAAGGCTTGGTATACTAAGTTTCAACAAGACCTTCCTACCATTAGAGAAAGAAGACTACCCGATTTAGAGGAAAGGACTGATATTTATGGTGATTTAGCTAAGGCTAAGTTAGTTATCAGGGCATTAGATTTTGACGGTATTGAATTATCGGTTAGGTCACAACTTGCCGATTACATGGTAGGTAGGGGGTGGCAGATAGCAGTAGATAGGGGTAAAAAATACGTTGAAAATAATTACGACTTTAATGACGACTATGTAGTCTTTAGCCAATAGCTATTTTTTATTCGGGTAACTTTTAGTATATTTACACTCAATGCAACAGTTGTTATATAGGGTAACTAAGGGTGAGGAACTTACAGATTTAGAGTTAGATGATAACTTTAGGAAGATAAGGGCTGCTATAATTGCCTTAGAATCTGCGGTTGCACCAACAGCGGATGGGAACCCAATAGGAACTTTACTACACTATGCACCGTCAACTTTACCAACAGGATATTTGTGGGCTAACGGGCAAGCAGTAAGCAGGGCTACTTATTCATCTCTATTTACGGCAATAGGAACCACTTACGGAGTGGGTGATGGCGTTTCTACGTTTAACGTACCCGATTTAAGGGGTAGGATAGTTATAGGTACTAATCCTATGGGTGGTTCAACAGACGGAACACTAACCACAAGGACTTTAGGAACTAAGTACGGAGCCGAGAGTGTAACGATTGCACACACACACACAGGTAGTTTAAGTATAGATGACCACACGGTTAGTATAACCCCGACAGGAACGGTAGCTGTTAATAACTATGTAGGAACCTCGGCAGTAAGTGTAAGTGTTACAATAGGAACGACTAATATTTCATATACTCCAGCAGGAACAGTGGCTTTATCTGCTTATACGCCTTCGGGTAGTGTAACGGTAAATAACTATACGGGAAATATCACTCCATTGGGTAGTGTTACCGTTGATAACGTAACGTTAAATGTTGATTTTAGCGCAATAGACCCACACTTAGATACTATCGAGGAAACGGGTCACGACCATACTGTAACAACAACGAGTGTACAGGTAAGCAATGCGGAGGCTAATATAAGCGTTGCGGACGACTTAGTATATACTACATCAACAACCGTTGTTGCGATAGATTTGTCTTTGCATAATAGCGGGGCGGGTTTGGCCCATAGTGGAACAGACGATATATCCCACACCCATACAGCGAGCTTTACGGGTGCGAGTACAGCTATTAATCACGGACATACTGCGAGTTTCACAGGGTCAGCAAGTACGCAAACGGGTACTTTTACGGGTGTAGCGACTAACTTTAACCACACCCATACAGTAAGTTCGAGTGCGGGTACAGCTAATTTGAATCACGGACACACCGCT
>JAGVEE010000064.1 GCA_020058405.1 Sphingobacteriales bacterium | reverse complement strand
TCCACTCTGTAACCGCAGATAATACCGGTTATTTTACTAACATTTGGGTTTAATTTGGGAGCTTCAGCAAAGAAATGTTCGAAATCTGTACCTAACCCTAATTGTTTTTTCAATGTTGTTTCATCATATCCTGTAAGCCAATAAATAATGGTATCTACTTCTTCTTTTGTACGACCTTTTTTCTCTGCTTTTTGTATATATAGTGTATATACGCTAGAGAATTTCATTCGATATACACGTTCTACGTTATGCATTTATTGAATTGTAAATGGTGAATGCTGAATTAAGGCAAAATAAGGTAGAATATTTGAAATTTCGAAACTTCGAATATTCGAATGATCTAAATTTAGAAAATTTCGAATACTTGCAGTATACACAAAAAGTATATACCTTTGTAAAAACAGATTATCATGAAAACATTATCATTAAAACTCGACGATGATATATTCGAAGATGCAGAGAAGATGACCTCTAAAATGAATCAGCCAAGAAATAGGTACATAAATGAAGCAGTTAAAATTTATAATTTATACAATAAAAGAAGATTATTAAAAAGCCAATTAATGATAGAATCTAAGCTTACCAGTAAAGATTCGATGGAAGTGTTGAAGGATTTTGAGCAATTAATAGATGGAGATTAAACAATATGAAATTTGGCTTGCTGATTTAAACCCAAGTATTGGTACCGAGCCATGTAAAACAAGACCAGTAGTTATTATTCAAACAGATTTATTAAATGTGCATCATTTATCTACTATAATTTGTCCGATTACAACCAATGTTAAAAAAGAAATTAAGTTACTTCGTGTGCATTTAAACAAAGGACAATTAGATAAAGAGAGTGATGTATTAGTTGATCAAATTAGAGCAATTGATAACAGAAGATTGATAAAAAAAATCGGAAAACTCAAAAAAGATCAAGCTATAAGCTTAAAAGAAAACATAAAAATTGTGTTAGATTTATAAGCAGTTAAAATGTATGAAGGTTTGAACTTCGCGAACTTTGCGGAGTTTTGCGTTCTTTGCGTGAACGATTATAATTAAACCCAAAGAATTTGCTTTTATATCATCAACCCTTTAATTCACTTCCATTTACTCCTAACCATTTAATCGTATAGTCGTAAACTCGTATCATCTTTTTCTCTTTTTGCTAAAACTTTTAGTATACTTGTGCTAATAATATTAGCAACATGAATTGGGAGAAAATAGTAGATAAACTAAGCATATTGTCTGATGCGGCGAAGTACGATGTTTCGTGTGCATCTAGCGGAAGCAAACGCAGTAATACAAATAAAGGGCTAGGGGATGCCCGTGGAATGGGAATTTGCCATACCTATACTGAAGATGGTCGTTGCGTTTCATTACTTAAAATATTACTTACCAACCATTGTATTTTTGATTGTGCCTATTGTACGAGTCGTAAGAGCAACGACATTAAGCGAGCGGCATTTACCGTTCAAGAAGTAGTAGACCTTACCATCAATTTTTACCGTAGAAATTATATTGAAGGGCTTTTTTTAAGCTCGGGCATTTTTAAGGATGCCGATTTTACGATGGAGCGTTTAGTAAGCATTGCAAAAAAACTACGTACCGAACATAAATTCAACGGCTATATCCATTTAAAAGCCATACCAGGTGCATCTAAAGAACTCATGAATTTGGCGGCTTTATATGCCGACCGTTTAAGTGTAAACATAGAATTGCCAACCATTGAGGGCTTAAAAGAACTAGCTCCGGATAAAAACCGCGCCGACATGGAAAGGCCGATGAACGATTTAAAAACTGGCATACAAATTTATAAAGAGGAGAAGAAAAAAAGCAGGTTTACACCGCTGTTTGCACCGGCAGGGCAGAGCACGCAAATGGTAGTGGGAGCAAGCGGGGAGAGCGATATGCAAATATTATATACTGCTAAGTATTTTTATCAGAAATACCATTTAAAACGAGTGTACTACTCTGGTTATGTGCCCATTTCTACCGATACACGCTTGCCAGCCATAGGTACCGCTGTGCCAATGGTGCGCGAGAACAGGTTGTACCAAACAGATTGGCTCGTTCGGTTTTACGGGTTTAAAGTGGAAGAAATTGTGAACCCAAATTTCCCAGATCTAGAATTAGATAAAGACCCGAAGTTAGCTTGGGCATTGAGGCACCCCGAATTTTTTCCGGTGGATATTAATACTGCCGAGCTATGGAAAATATACCGAGTGCCGGGAATTGGTGTACAATCTGCATTAAAAATTGTGAAGGCTCGTAATTTCCAGAAACTACGTTTAGATCATTTAAAACAATTAGGCATAGCCACTAACCGTGCGCAATATTTTATACGAACGGCAAGCCCGATGAACTTCCAAGCGGAGTTGCCGAGCAAAGGTATAGAGCAGTTGGTCTTATCTAATTACCACGGAAAATATAAAAATATAGTACAACAACAGTTAAGCTTATTTTAAATGAACTTATTAAAAATATTGATTTATGATGGCAGTTTCGAGGGATTGTTGTGTTGCATTTTTAGGATTTACGAACAAAAAATATTGGTGTTTAAAATCGTAAAAAAAAACGAACCACTTAGCGATTTATTTGCCGAAAATATAGAAATACATACCGACGAAGTTAGGGCTCAGCGTGTTTGGTCTGGCATACAAAGAAAAGCCGGCAAAATAAGCATCGAAAGAATTTTAATGGCTTTTTTATCAGAAATACAAGGCGAAGAACACACTATAATTAGGTATGTGCAATACTTAATAGATTCTAAACGAAACATCGAAGATAATTTAAGTCACCCGGTAGTACAACGCTTGCAAGATGTGGTAAAAATGGTAAACCGCGAGCGCCACAGAATGAAGGCCTTTGTAAGGTTTCAGTTGCTTACAGATGGTATTTATTACTCGGGTATTGAGCCAGATTTTAATGTACTACCATTAATTAAAGATCATTTTGCACACCGATATGCCGACCAGCAATGGATTATTTACGATTTACGACGCAACTATGGCTTGTATTACGATTTAAAAACTGTAAGCGAAATGGAATTAGAGATTGCGCCCAAAGCCAATGCCAACAACATTTTCCAAGAAGAGGAAATTTTATACCAAGAGTTATGGAAAAAGTATTTTAAACATACTAATATAGAAAGTCGCAAAAATACAGCACTACACATAAGGCATGTACCCAAACGGTATTGGAAATACTTAACCGAAAAAATGTAAAATGATTTAATTATTGAGCTCTGCGTGCTTTTAATCCCGATAAATTATAATAAGCAAACCATGTACTTAACACACACAAAATAGATGCTAAAATATAAGGAGAACCAGGGAAATAATAAGGCGTATTTGCACCCGTAAAATATGCGAACAATCCGTTCATTAATAAAGGCCCCACAATAGAAGTTGCACTCATTAAACTGGTTAATGCACCTTGTAATTCGCCCTGTTCGGATGCTGGAACTTGGTTAGCAATAATACCTTGTAATGTAGGTCCAGCAATACCACCTAATGTATAAGGTATTAAGAATGCGTACATCATCCATCCGGAGCTTGCAAATGCAAACAGAAATAAGCCCACTGCAAATAAAATTAAGCCTGTATAAATAGCACGTTCTTGTCCAATTTTTGGGATGATTATTCGAATTAAACCACCCTGAACAATGCTCACTAATAAGCCTACAAAACCCAAGGAATAACCAACCATTGCTTCCGTCCAATTGAATTTTAACATGGTATAGTAAGTCCAGTTTGATTGAACAGCATGACCAGCTATATAAATTAAGGTTAAGCAAGAAACTAAACCTGCTACAACGGGATACTTACGAAGGTGCATTAAGGAACCTACTGGATTTGAACGTTTCCAGTCAAATTTTCTACGATGTTCTGGAAGAAGTGATTCTGGTATAACAAAGTATCCATAAATAACATTTAATAAAGTGAGCACCGCTGCTACGATAAATGGTACACGAGGACCCCATTGTGCAGAAATTCCACCAATCACCGGACCAATAATAAAACCTAATCCGAAGGCAGCACCCACCAAACCAAAGTTTTGAGCACGTTTTTCGGGAGTACTAATATCAGAAATATAAGCAGTTGCGGTAGTAAAACTTGCACCACACATACCGGCAATTAATCGACCAACAAAAAGCCAAGCCAAAGTTGGCGCCATAGCCATAAATATATAATCAACACCTAAACCAAGTAAGGCGAAGAGCAATACTGGTCGACGACCATAGCGATCACTTAAACCACCCATAATCGGGGAGAAGATGAACTGCATAATGGCATAGGCAAACGTAAGTAAACCACCGTATTTAGCAGCTTCACTTAAACCAGCACCAGTAAGTTGTTCTATTAATTTAGGTACAACCGGAATAATAACTCCGATTCCAATTACATCAACTAAAATGGTTACAAAAATAAACCCAAGTGCAGCATTACGTTTTACAGTCATTTTCAAAGGGTGTTTTGTCGTAATTATTGATGCTGCAAGATAATAAGAGAATTCAGCATGATAAGTAAAATTTCAGAAATAAATAAAAAAAAACCCCGATGGTTAGTCGGGGCGAAATTAGTTAGAAGGTACTTTAAACATTATGCTAAACGCACGTTTACAGCATTGATTCCTTTTTTACCTTGCTGTACTTCGTACTGTACTTCATCATTTTCTTTTACTTTGTCAATAAGACCTGTAGTGTGAACGAACACTTCAGAACTACCATCTTCTGGTACAATGAATCCAAATCCTTTAGAGTCATTGAAAAATTTAATTTTACCTTTAAGCATTGTATTATAATAATTGTTAATAAAATACAAATTAGCACAATAGTTTTTAAATTCCAAAAAAAAATTAATTAGCTAATTAGCTAATGATTGGCAAAATGATTACTAATACTGAACTTATGAGTATATTAGTTTGTCTTATAATTAATATTATGTTAAGTAAGTAATGGAGACGCTGAGAAGGCGGAGGCGCTGAGGACTTGCCTAATTGAGTATTAAACTTATGTAGTTCTTTGGGAAAAACGATTATACGACAATACGACTATACGACTATACGAAAAAAGGCTCATCAATTTGATGAGCCTTCTCTGCGCCTCTGCCTTCTCCGCGTCTTTGCGTTATTTCTTTTTGAGTGCTTCTATACGTTTTCTCATTTCGCTCGATTTAGTTAGCTTATCGAGTTTCGCGTAAACTTCTTTTAACGATGCCAAGGTGTTTAAATCACTTGGTTGAAGATCTAATGCTTTTTCTAAGTATGGTAATGATTTGTTGAATGATGCTGTATACTTCGCTTTACCAGCATTGTATTCTTTTTCTTTGCTCATTGGTAAATCTTTTACCTTATTATAAACTTCTACTCCAGCATTGTAATGCAAGGCTCCTAAGTTATATAAGGCATCAAAATAAACTGAATCTAAGTCTATGGCTTTTTTATAAGCTGTTTCTGCATTGTCTCTCTTACCCATATTATCATAGGTAGCGCCTAAAGCAAACCATAAGGTTTTGTTTTTCGGATCGGCATTCGCTGCTTCCTCCATTTTACTAATCATTTGTTTAGACTGGCCTCGTGCCATGTACACGTTTAGCTCATCTATCATTAATGAGTTGTTTCCAGGGAAAGCTGCTCTACCCATTGCAATATACTCTAGGCCTTTAGTAGTATCTTTTTCGGCCATGTATAAGTTTGATAAAGATCTGTAAACTTCAACCTCTGGGTATTTTAAGTCAATTAACCTCGTAAACAATTGCTTTTGAACTGGTACATTTTTAGCATTTAAAGCTGCTAATGCCGCGTTAAAGATCAATCCTGTATCTATTTTGCTATATAATTTCTCCGAAAGATCTGCAGATTTCATAAAATTGTCTGCTGCCGACTGGAATTCTTTCGCTTTATAAGCAGTAATACCATTGTTTACATAGCGATTTTGAAGGAAAGGAATTCGCTTCTTAATATCCTCTGCATATGCTTTTTTAGTATCTAACTCTAAAGCTTTTAAATAAGATTCTATCGATTTATCCAAGGCTTGTGCGTCTACCGCTTTTGTTGCAGCATCTGGACTCTCTTCTATATCTTGGTAAATGAGCCCTCGGTAGTACCATGTTTTAGCACTAATACCCGTTTTTGGATCTAAAATTGCCTTGTCAATAGAAATCTTCGCTTTGTCGTATTCCTTAAACTTTTGGTAGTTATAGGCATTTACAACCTCGGCATTTTGTGCATTTGCACCATAGGCAAAGCCAGCTAGTATTATCAGCAAACTTAACTTTTTCATATTTATTTGGTTAAATTATTCCTCTAAATTACTTGTGTTATCTTCTTGATTATCTGTATTTTCTGAATCGTTACCTAAATCTTCAGTTGATTTTCCTTCTAAAGCCTCTGCTCCTTCAATTTCTGGTAAATCCTCTTCTTTCACGTCTTCAATTTTAGCTATCGACGCAATTTCATCCTCATCATTTAACTTAATTAATCGAACTCCTTGCGTTGCTCTTCCCATAACGCGTAAATCTTTCACTTCCATACGTATGGTTAAGCCAGATTTGTTAATAATCATTAAATGATCGGCATCTACCACATCCTTAATACCTATTAAGTCCCCAGTTTTATCGGTTATTTGGATGGTCTTCACTCCTTTTCCGCCTCTATTGGTTACTCTATAGTCTTCAATATCAGTACGCTTACCGTATCCTTTTTCTGATACTACTAAAATTGTAGTTTCTGGATCGTTCACCGCAATCATTCCAATTACTTCGTCTTTTGGACCTGCTAAGGTTATACCTCTTACTCCTGTAGCAGTTCTACCCATTGGTCGCACCGTACTTTCATTAAACCTAATAGCTCTACCAGAACGTAAGGCCATTACAATTTCTGAGGTTCCATTTGTTAACAATACGTTTAATAACTGGTCGCCTTCGTTTATATTAATGGCATTAATACCTGTAACTCTAGGGTTTGAGTATGCATCTAAAAGTGTTTTCTTGATGGTACCGTTCTTAGTACACATGATAATGTAGTTGTTCTTCAAGTATTCTTCATCCGTTAAATTATTAACGTTGATAACCGAACGAACTCTATCTTCTTTACTAATGTTTACTAAGTTTTGGATAGCGCGACCTTTAGAAGTACGAGTTCCTTCCGGAATTTCATACACTTTTAACCAATGGCAACGGCCCAATTCTGTAAAGAACAAGATGTAATTATGTGTGCTGGCAATAAATAAGTGCTCTATAAAGTCTTCTTCTCTAGAATTACTTCCCATTGAACCCTTACCACCACGGCCTTGAACTCGATATTCAGAAAGTGCAGTACGTTTAATGTAACCTGCATTGGAAACTGTAATTACTACTTCTTCGTTCTCAATCATGTCTTCCATACGGAATTCCCCACCTGCATACACAATTTCCGAACGACGATCGTCGCCGAAACGCTCTCTTATGTCTACTAACTCATCCTTAATCATTTGCATTCTTAAGGTTTCGTCGTTTAATATATTCTGTAATTTCTCAATTAAAGCCATCAACTCTTCGTATTCTGCTTTAATTTTATCACGCTCTAAGCCTGTTAATACTCTTAAACGCATTTCCAGTATTGCTCGAGCTTGTAATTCAGACAATCCGAATTTCTCCATTAAGCCTTCACGAGCTTCTTCTGGAGTTTTAGATGCACGTATTAAAGCGATTACCTCGTCTAGGTGATCTAAAGCTATAAGCAAACCTTGTAAAATATGTGCACGTTTCTCAGCCTCGTCTAATTCGAACTTCGTTCTACGAACAATAACTTCATGCCTGTGATCTACGAAATGGTGAATCAAATCTTTCAGATTTAACATCATTGGGCGACCTTTAACTAAGGCTATGCTATTAATTGAAAATGAGGTTTGTAAGGCAGTGTACTTATATAAATTGTTTAACACTACACCGGCATTTGCATCGCGTTTTATTTCGTACACAATACGCATTCCGTCTCTATCACTCTCATCACGAATATCCGAAATGCCTTCTAATTTTTTATCGTTCACTAATTCAGCGGTACGCTCAATCATATTCGCCTTGTTTACCTGGTATGGTATTTCGGTAACGATTATACGCTCACGATCGTGGCCATAGGTTTCTATTTCGGCTTTGGCGCGCATTACTAC
>JAGVEE010000310.1 GCA_020058405.1 Sphingobacteriales bacterium | reverse complement strand
TCTTATTAATCTTTTATTGAATTATTTCGTTCTAACCACTCTCACTACTTTTCTTTCTGCACCTTGAATTGCTTCTAGCATATAAACACCAGCAGCTAATTCTTGCGTAATGGTAACATTAGTTAATGGTGTTACATTTTCTAATGTATGTACAATACGACCTTGAGCGTCTAAGATTCTTAATGTAATTGGTTCTTCGTTATGACTGTCAACATAAACATTTAAATCGTTTCCAAAAGGATTCGGGAATGTTTGAATTTCAAAATGCTCAGCATCTAAAATTGTTGATTGATCATCTTCTCTTGAAGCACTTCCACAAGAAGCGTTACATGAACCTAATTTATCACCGTGTGCTAAGTGAGCAGGAACTGCATTACTTGAAATACTTAATATATTCCAGTTGCTTGGATTTCCTGGAGGAATGTGGCAAATTAAAACTTTACCATCATACGCACCTTTGTTGTTTTTAGCTCTTACATCTAACACACAAATAGTGATACTTGCAGAAGCAGAACATCCACCAGCATTGGTTACGGTTACTGTATAAGTTGTAGTTGAACTTGGGCTAGCTACAGGGTTTGCAATGTTTGGATTGCTTAAACCTGCTGCAGGGCTCCATGAATAAGTAAAACCTGATCCACCGTTTGCACTTGCATTTAACGTAATATTTTGTGGACCGTATCCAACAAAAATGGTGTTAGCCAATTGTCCTGAAACAGTTGTTCCACCACTTACACTTACAGTAGGTGTACTTTCTATAACATTAACAGTTGCTGTTGCTGTTGCATAATTTCCACTTGCATCTTCTACTATAAAGGTTACTAAGTTGTTTCCACCATTAGAGCAATTAAATGTACTTGGATACACGTTCATAACTGTAATACCACAGTTATCATATGAACCATTATTCACATCAGCACCTGTAATAGTTACTGTTCCATTACTTAAACTTACCGTAATGTTTTTTGTAATAGCAACCGGATTAATAGCATCTAATACTGTAACAGTAGCTGTTGATGATGAAGAATTACCAGCAGCATCTACAGCAGTTAAAGTAACTGTGTTTACACCTAAATTAGCACAAGTAAATGCTGTTTGATCTAGGCTTAACGAAACAATACCTACGTTATCTGATGAACCATTGTTAATATCAGCAACTGTAATTGAAGCATTACCGTTTGCGTCAACATAGATAGTTGTATTTTGTGTACTTACTACAGGGTTTGTTGCATCTACCACAGTAATGCTAGCATTACATGAGCTTGATAAACCAGCAGGATCAGAAACAGTAAGTACAACATTTGTTGTTCCTAATGCATACGGACCAGCAGGTGAAACTGAATAAGTCATTACATCTCCATCAGGATCTGTAGAACCACCATCAAAAGCATTTGCAGAAGCAACAGCTGTTACACCGTTTGCTGCTACAGTTAAGTTTTGGCAAACTGCAACAGGAGCCGAATTACAATAAGAATTAGGGTCTGTTACAGTAACGTTTGCAATTGATGTAGTTGTATTACCTGAACCATCTGTAGCAGTAATAGCAACACCAATTACATTACCAACATCAGCACAAGAATAAGAAGTTTGACCACTTAAACTTAAACTAACATTCGTACAATTATCACTATACGCGCTTACTAATCCTGCAAGAGTTACACTTGCACTTTCGTTAGCATCTAAAGCAACTGTTACATTGTTTGTAACAAGTATTGGGTTTACATTATCTACAGAACCTACTACTACTGGTGCAGAAGTTGCAGAACAACCAAATAAATCGATTACGTTTACAGTGTATGTACCAGTTGTATTAACAGTTAATGTTTGTTGAGTAGCATTTGGAATATTTACTCCATTTCTTTGCCATTGGTAAATACTAGATGTACTTGCCGTAATGGTTAAGTTTCCATTAGGTGGGCATAAGGATGCTGAACCTGTAGGGAAAGTTGAAACAGTTGGGTTATTATTAACTACAACATTTGTAGCTGCAGAAATTCCAGAACATCCACCAGCATTTGTTACCGAAACGGTATAACTACCAGAAACAGTAGCAACATATTGTTGATTTGTTTCTCCAGCTAATAACACACCGTTATTATACCATTGGTATGAGTCACCTAAATTTGCAGACATTGGAATTGTTTGTCCTTGGCAAACGGTTGTTTGACCAGCTACAATAATTGCTGCTGGAGCAACTGTTACAACTGCATTACAAGTACTAGAATTTCCTGCAATATCTGTAACTGTTAAGGTTACTGTGTTTGCACCAATATCATTACAAGTAAATGTTTTAGAAGCAGCACCGTCAATTTTTATAGAACCGATACCACAAGCATCACCACTACCATTATCAATCATTGCAGCTGTTACGGTTGCAGTTCCTGATGGGCTTAATGCTACTGTAATGTTTTTACAAACAGCATTTGGTGCTTGATTATCTACTTGAGAACTTGTGTTTCTGTGGAAACGAATGTTGTTACTGCTAATACCGCTTGTTGCAATATCTGGTACATAGTCACCATCTAAATCGCCAATTACAATACCACTTACTTCCGCTTGAGTAGAAGATGTATAATCGAATCTAGCAGCAAACGATGTATTACCTGTTGTAGCAGTTGTATTCGCGTAAACTGAAAATACGTTTATACCTAAAGATTTTGTAACAATGTCTGGGTAACCATCACCGTTCACATCTCCAACGCCTATACGGTAATTATTTTGTGGAGATGGCAAATTAATAGAAGTATTATAAACGATATTTCCTACTGTAGAATTATTAATAAATATTGCAGTGTTTGTAGCACCGTTATAGTTACATGTTGTTAAATCGATTTTACCATCTTTGTTAAAATCGGCAATCATACAACGGTATGGGTATTCACCATTAGTTGGCCAAAATTCAGGACTTTCAAAAGTGAAAGAAGTAGCACCAGGAGTAGTAGTATTTCTTAACGTTACTGCTCTATTTGCATTACCTTGTGAACCCAAAATATCTGTTTTACCATCACCATCCACATCCGATGCTTGTAAACCAGTACAAGTTGTACCTACATAACCAACGTTAGAAACTGTACCGAATGAAATTACTCCAGGGCCAGTAGAAGTATTTAATGTTACATAAACTGTACCTCCATTTTCTACACAAACATCCACTTTACCATCGTTATTGAAATCGCCAACTGCTGTTTGGTAACCACCAGGGCCTGCACCAACTAAACCTGCAAAACTAATTACACCCGGACCCGTTGAAGTATTTCTTGCTACTACTCCTGGATATAAAAGGTCTCTTTTACCATCACCATCAAAATCGGCAACGGCAACACTAGATCCACCCCATCCAAAATTATTAGCAGTAAATGTTAAAGTTCCTGGAGTACTATTGTTTTTAGCTACGGTTGTTCCTCCTGGTGTCATCGAAATAACATCTGGCTTTCCATCCATATCCATGTCTTGCGCAATCATATTATACGCTCCATAAATACCGTTTAATTGAAATGCAGTGTTTTGGTAAGTAGTAGAGGTAAGTGGCGTTGGACAAAAAATTCCGTTAAACGCTACTGATGAATACCCAATTTTATTACATCCGTTTTTTACGGCAATTGGTGCAACGTTTGCTCCTGTTGGAACTGCTACTACCAATGTACCGAATGACGATGAAATAATGTTTGCTTTTGTTGCACCAAAATACACCTGGTTATTAGCAGGATTGGCATCGAAATTAGCTCCAGTAATAGTTACTGTGCTGCCGATGAAACCTGTGTTAGGCGTAAATGAATTTATAATTGGTGCGTTACATGTCTGTGCTTGTATAGAACTGTATACAAAAATCGACATGATGAGTAATATTGCTATCTTTTTCATATCAATTTTTAATTGAAGTTAATACTAATTGTTAAGTTGTTTGGATTGTATCCTGCAGGTAAATTAATTTTCAAATCATTTAATGATTTATCATTATCACATAGTGCTCTAAGCATCTCTGCTCTTTCTACTTTGTGATTGATATCTGTAATAAATGATTTTGAACTTTCTACATCTGTTACCGTAATAGAAAAACGAATGTCGTTACTTGCAGAACCTTCATTAAAAATGAATAAATGAACTTGTGTTGCAGATGCTTCAGAACATTTTACAATTCTTGCAGATACATCTACATGGTTTTTACTTTCACCAACGAATAACCAGTCTTTGTAAACTGTTTCCGATACTTCTTGAGCACAAACATTGCTCGAAAAAATCGTCGTTGAAAACAATAGCCCTAATAAAAAGAGCAGTTTTCTTGAAATCGTAAAGCTATTCCTCGAATAGATACGACCCAATAGTCTTTGTTGTGTTAGGTTGTAAGGTTTCATTTTTTTGTTTATGTTATTAATTGTTAATTATTATTTATTAAATAAAAATTCATGTACAATAAAAATCAACTGCATGATTAGCAGGAAATAATTCAATAAAAAAATTAATAATTTGGGTAATGGGTACATAAATAATACTAACTATAGTATTACTTAATTAAGTAAATATGAATATTATATTCTAGAAAAACTAATCAATTACGACTAACTTTTGATAGATAAAGTAGGACAAAAACAAAAAGTTTAAACATCATAAATATAAAAAAAGCCCTGAATAATTAAATTCAGGGCTTTTTTATCAATTAAGGCTTTATTATTGAGTTTTTACAACTCTTAATACTTTACGTTCTGTTCCTTGAGTTGCTTCTAACATATATAC
>JAGVEE010000166.1 GCA_020058405.1 Sphingobacteriales bacterium | reverse complement strand
GTTGGTATATTTTCTAATTGAGATTTCTTTAAAATCTCTAAAGTTACTTCGTAAATATGTTCGGTTTTTTCTAAAGCTCTTTTTGAGCTATAACCCATTAATTCCGAGTAAACATTAATTAAACCACCTGCATTAATTAAGAAATCTGGTGCATATAAAATACCTTTTTCCATTACCATTCTGCCGTGTACATTTTCGTCGGCTAATTGGTTATTTGCAGCACCTGCAATAATTGCACATTTAAGTTTTGCTAAAGTTTCTGTATTTACAGTAGCGCCTAAAGCACAAGGTGCATAAATATCAATATCTAAATCGTAAATGGTGTTGTTTGCTACCACTTCTGCTCCGTATTTTTTAGAAATTTCTGCTAAACGCTCATCGTTAATATCAGAAATATAAACTTTTGCATTTTCTGATCTTAAGTGTTTAACTAAGTTCTCGCCTACATGGCCTACGCCTTGTACTGCTACTACTTTGCCAGATAAGCTATCATTTCCCCACAGTTGTTGAGCACAAGCTTTCATACCCATGTAAACTCCGTAAGCAGTAACCGGTGATGGATCGCCTAAACCACCTAATGATTCAGGAATACCTGCAACATGGTCTGTTTCCATTTTGATATATTCCATGTCTTTCGGACTGGTACCAACATCTTCGGCTGTAATGTATTCGCCATTTAAGTTTTCGATGCATTTACCGTAACGGCGCATCATGGCTTCTGATTTGTCTTTTTTAGAATCGCCTATTATAACGGCCTTACCGCCACCAAGGTTTAATCCTGTAATAGCAGCTTTGTATGTCATTCCGCGAGATAAACGCAAAACATCATTTAATGCTTCTCCTTCTGTTTTGTAGTTCCACATACGTGTACCACCCAACGCAGGACCTAAAGTTGTATCATGTATTGCAACTATTGCTTTTAAACCTGTTGCTTTATCGTAGCAAAAAACAACTTTTTGGTGGTCATTTTCAGCCATCGAATTAAATACTGAGCTTTCTCCTAGAATATCTGACATTCGTTTTAAATTTTTGTGTGTAATTTTATGAGCAAACAAAAGTATGTTTTTTTCTGTATTAAATGAAACTATGAAAGAACTCTATAGCCTTAACAAATACCTCTACAAATACCGTTTCAGGATGCTATTAGGCGTCATTTTCATCATTTTATCAAATTGGTTTGGCGTTTTTCCGGCTCAAGTTATTCGTTTAGCTTTTGATTTGGTGAAAGAACAACTTAGTCTGTACCAATACCTTAACGGCTTCGACCGTCAGGAATTATTTTACAAAGCGTTTATAAACATTGTGCTTTTATTTGGCTTTATTGTGTTTATAGTGGCCGTAATTAAAGGCATTTTCATGTTTTTTATGCGTCAAACTATCATTGTTGTATCCAGATTAGTAGAATACGACCTCAAAAATGAAATTTATAGTCACTACCAAGTACTAAATTTGAGTTTTTACAGAAGAAACAATACCGGCGACTTAATGAACCGTGTTTCTGAAGATGTGGGCAGAGTTCGTATGTACATAGGCCCTGCTATAATGTACACCCTTAACTTAGTGGTTTTATTTATTTTAGTGATAAGCACTATGTTAAGTGTAAATCCTAAACTAACACTTTATGCAGTATTGCCTATGCCATTTTTGTTTTTGAGCATTTATTATGTACAAAACATCATCAATCAAAAAAGCGAAAAAATTCAAGCACAACTCTCTACGCTATCAAGTACTATACAGGAAAGCTTTTCGGGTATAAGGGTAATAAAAGCCTATGTACGTGAAAACGAAATGAGGGAAAAGTTTAATGCCGAGAGTGAAGATTATCTTAGCAAAACAATGGGTTTAGTGAATGTACAAGCTGTATTTTTCCCTACAGTATTAACCTTAGTTGGAATAAGCACTTTACTAACCATTTATATAGGTGGACAAGAAGTTATAAACGGCACCATTACAGCTGGTAACATTGCAGAGTTTATTATTTATGTAAACATGCTTACATGGCCTGTAACGTCGGTGGGATGGGTAACTTCATTAGTTCAGAGAGCTTCTGCTTCGCAAAAAAGAATAAATGAATTTGTGCAATTAGTACCAGAAATTAAGGTAGAAAACGATCAAACTAAAATTGATATTAGAGGTGATATTGAGTTCAAAAATGTAACCTTTCATTACCCCGATACTGGAATTAAAGCTTTAAAAAATGTAAGCTTTAAAATAAGTGCAGGACAAACCATGGCTATTATTGGTAGAACGGGTTCTGGAAAATCTACGATTGCAAATTTATTATTCAGAATGTATGATATTGATGAGGGAGAATTATTAGTGGATGGAATTAATATTAAAAAACATCAACTTACACATTTAAGAGAGCAAATGTCGATGGTGCCACAAGAAGTGTTTCTCTTTTCGGATACCATAAGAAACAACATTGCATTTGGTACAAGTAATGTAAGCACAGCACAGGTTGAAAGGGTAGCTAAAGATGCTGCAGTGTATGATAACATTATTCAATTTGAAAAAGGTTTTGAAACCATGGTGGGCGAACGAGGAATTACTTTATCTGGCGGACAAAAGCAACGTATTTCAATAGCCAGAGCTATTTTAAAAGAACCCAAAGTATTAATTTTCGACGATGCTTTATCGGCAGTTGATACCAAAACGGAAGAGGCTATTTTATCAAAATTAAAGTTAATAATGAATAAGCGGAGCAGTATACTAATCTCTCACCGCATATCTACGGTAAAACATGCTGATTTGATATTGTATATGGACAATGGCGAAATAATAGAGCAAGGCACTCATGATGAGCTATTAAGCATTGGAAATGCGTACGCAGAGCTTTATCAAAAACAATTATTAGAGGAAGAAAGTGGATTGGTGGATAATTATGAGGAAAAAATGAATGAATAGCCGTTTGGAAGTTTGAAATTAAATACTTTTATTTACTGCATATTTAGTTAAACAAAACATGGGAGAATTTGATAATAAAGACAGAGAAGAGGTGTATTCGAAGAAAGTGAGAGCTGGTAAAAGAACTTATTTTTTTGATGTAAAATCAACTAGAAGTAACGATTACTACATCACAATCACCGAAAGTAAGAAACGTATGGAAGATGGCGTTTTCGTGAAACACAAAATATTCTTATACAAAGAAGATTTTGAAAAATTCATGGAAGG
>JAGVEE010000062.1 GCA_020058405.1 Sphingobacteriales bacterium | reverse complement strand
TTTTAATAGGTTGCAAATTTGCCATTTTTTTTCGATAAATGCTGAGATAATACGTCATTATTAAGCATTTTAAGTAATAAATAACTAGTTTTTTTGTTAATTAGGCTAATTAACTACTCAGTATGAAGATCAAACTTTCAATATTATTCTTAATAGTTTGTAAACTAACTTCTTATGCCCAAACTACATCTATTGGCGAATGGCGCACACACATGCCCTATCAACAAGCGATTGAAGTATTAGAAAACGGCAAAAAATTGTATGCAATATGCAATTCGGGGGTGTTTACACTCGACTTGAGTGATAGTTCAATGAGTGTAATTACAAAGGTGGATGGTTTATCTGATGTGAAAATAAAAACAGCGGCCTTGGATCCTATTAGTGGAACCTTACTTATCGCCTATGAAAATACCAATATCGATATCATCAAAAACAATGAAATAATTAATATTGACGATATATTTAAAAAGGAGATAACTGGGATTAAAAGCATTAATTCGGTAGATTGTATTAATGGCATAGCCTATATTAACTGCGGATTTGGCACTGTTTTGTATGATTTTGCCAAAAACGAGATTAAAGACACCTATTATTTAGGCGCTAACGGCGCAAATTTGGCGGTGTACAATATTGCCAAAATCGACAACAAAATTTACGCTGCAACAGATAGTGGTGTTTTAGAAGCAAATTACAATAATCCCAATTTAGCAAATTACCAAAACTGGTTACGACATGATACTTCAAAGAGATTTCCTTTGAATACTGCCGTGTATACATTGGTAGCTTTCAATAATCAATTGTTAACAAAATTTAAAGATTCGATAAAAACATATAACGGTACTTATTGGCAAACTGCAGCTAGCATTTTCCCGGCGAATGTTAGAAAGATGAGAGTTGATAATGATCGCTTGCTAGTAATTGAAAATGTTTCTGTAAGAACCTATAAACCTGATTTAGCCGCTGAAATTATTTATTACACACCTAATTTTATAGGAAGCACCTTCTCTGCATTGTTTGATAATTCGAATGCTTTATGGATTGCTGATAATTTAAAAGGATTAGTAAGATATACGATTACAGAGGGTATTACATCAAACTATTTTCCGAACGGACCATACGAAACTATTGCTAGGAGATTGGCAATAAACAATGAGAAATTAATTGTAGCATCTGGTACAGTAGGCGATAACT
Organism: Sphingobacteriales bacterium; assembly: GCA_020058405.1. Classification (GTDB taxonomy): domain Bacteria; phylum Bacteroidota; class Bacteroidia; order Sphingobacteriales; family Sphingobacteriaceae; genus CAJBVG01. The sequence continues at coordinate 11,162 of JAGVEE010000062.1, read as the reverse complement.
ATTCGAATAAATTTACAAGAAACGGAATTTATAGATACGAAAATCGAGTATGGCAAAACAGGAATTTTTTGAATAGAACGGAGCTTGATTCTTTGTATGATTTTATTGTGGTGGCGATAGATCCAATTTCTGGAAGAGAATATTATGGAACATTTTGGAAAGGCTTAACCGAATTTAATAATGGCGAGTACGTGAGAAACTACAGCTATCATAATTCAACCATTGGTGAAGCATTAGGAAACGATGGGCAATACAGAATTACAGGCATTGCGTTCGATTCTAAAAATCAACTTTGGGTAACAAATTATTGGGCAGAGAAACCAGTATCCGTTAGAAAAGCTAATGGCCAATGGCAATCGTTTGAATTCCCTGGTATATTTCAAGAGTTAAAATATGTATCTGATATTACCATTGATAGAAACGACCAGAAATGGGTATGTATACCGAGAAGTAATAATATCTTAGTATTTAAAGAAAACGCTAATGGTACTGTTACGTATAAGAAATTAGGTGTTGGCGAAGGTTCTGGGAATTTACCCAAAGAAGCAACAGAAGTATTGTGTATTACAGAAGAAAAAGAAGGTAAAATTTGGGTCGGTACCAATAAGGGCTTAGCTGTATTTTATAATCCATCAATTGTATTAACAACAACTAATATTGATGCACAACCGATAAAAATTGTAGACGGTGAATTTGTACAATCACTTTTAGAAAATGAAACCATTACCTGCATTAAAGTAGACGGGGCGAATAGAAAATGGGTTGGCACAACTAATGGCGCTTGGTTATTTTCTGAAGATGGAACTAAAGAAATCAGTTATTTCAATAGAAGTAATAGCCCAATATTGTCTAATAGAATAAATGACATTGCCATCGACCCTAATACAGGTGAAGTGTATTTCGCAAGTGATGAAGGAATTATTTCTTATAGAGGAGACGCAACTGAAGGGTCTGAAACTAATAAAGAAACAGTAATCGTTTTTCCTAACCCAGTTAAAGAAACCTATACAGGGCCCATAGCTATAGAAGGACTTGTGCAAAATGCGGATGTAAAAATTACTGACGTAAATGGTAAAATTGTATTTCATACAAGGGCGAATGGAGCACAAGCAATCTGGTATGGTAAAAATTTTAGTGGAGAGCGAGTAAGTACAGGAGTATATTTAGTTTTCTCTACGGATATTGAGGGTGTAGAGAAAATGGTAAACAAAATATTATTTGTTCGTTAATGCTACATAAAACACGAGGTATCATTTTAAAATGTACACCTTACTCTGAAAGTAGTTTAGTAGTACAAATTTTTACTGAAAAATTCGGAGTTCAATCGTATTTATTACAAGGTGTACGTAAGAACAAATCCAAAATTAGAACTTCCATGTTACAACCATTGCATTTATTGCAGATGGTGGTATATCACAAAGAAAACAGTGGCTTACAAAGAATTTCCGAATTAAGAAATGAACCCATTCTGAATCAAATTTCAATGGATGTAATTAAAACATCTGTTTCACTATTTATTTGCGAACTATTATATCAAACATTAAAAGAACAACCAAATGATGAAGAGCTGTTTGAGTTTGTTTTTCATGCCATCGAATTGTTAGATTTGAATGAAGGATCAAATGCAAATTATCATTTGTGGTTTATGTTGAAGTACTCTAAATACCTAGGATTTTATCCACAAGAAAAAAATAAAAACGATCTTTATTTCGATTTAAAAAATGCACAGTTTTTAAACAAAATGCCAGAGCATCCTTTGTTTATGAATGAAAAATGCACCTTAGTAATGCAATTATTAATGTCCTCTACTTTCGAAGAAATCCAAGATATAAAAATTCAATCTGAAGTTAGAAAGCAATTACTAATGGATTTAATTAGGTATTACGAATGGCATATCCCGAATTTTAAAGGATTAAAATCACATCATGTTTTAGAGGAAGTTTTAAATTAGGCAAGGTTTTTGCTACTTATATCACAATTATTGATTCCAAGGTTTATTATATTTGCAAAGTGAAACAAGTACTATCTATAACGTTTGCATTATTGTTTTTACTTATAAGTGTTCAGAAAACATTGGTTTTTGGATTTTATGAGCTAGAAAAAGAATACGTAATAGAAAAACTATGTATAAACAGAGATGTAGAAGACTCTTGTTGTTTAGGTAAGTGTTTTATTGAAAAACAAACTTCGGAGAAAGAGGCAGAAGGAATCATTATTAATACACTTAAAAACATAAAAGAACTAATTTACATAGAACACGAATATTCTTTAGCTCAAATTTTTATTACACAAGTTCCTGTATATACTGAGTTAAAACAATATAAATTATCTGAATTTCACGAAACTCATTTTCAACCACCCAATTTTTGGAGTCTTTCCTAAAAAATCAATTTAATTACTAATTTATTTATCACAAAAACCATTCGTACTTGTTAAAAAGTATGTCATGGAATAATATTATATACAATGAAAAAAATCATATTAAGTCTATCTATACTAGTTACTTTATTTTCAGCATGTAAAAAAGAAGATGAAACTCATCATACAAGCGACATTGACCTAAATAGAAGTGGTTATATTACCATAGAATTTGACAATAAAGTGGGTTCATTGGGACTAGTGCTAGATTCTCCATTTTATACAAACTCATTTAATCAAAGTTATTCTATAAGTAAGTTCGATTATTTTATAAGCAATATTGTTTTCGTAAATTCTGATGGATCTTCTTACACTGTACCACAAGACAGTAGCTATTTTTTGATCAAAGAAAATGTTGCAAGTTCTAGAGAAATTAGTTTAAGAATTCCGGAAGGCAATTATACTGCTGTGAAATTTATGGTTGGTATAGACAGTTTAAGAAACACAAAACCAGCAACAGAGAGAACAGGCGTGTTAGATGTTGGTGGTGCGGCGGCAGGTATGTATTGGACATGGAATTCTGGTTATATCTTCTTGAAAATGGAAGGTAGTTTCGATGATCCAACGGATTCAATATTAACTGGTACTGATTATATATTTCACATAGGTGGGTTTGGAGGTTATTCATCACCAACTCTAAATAATATCAAAACTGTTTCTTTGGCTTTTGGAGCAGAAAATGCTCAAGTAAGAGAAGAACATGGTACCGATGGACCAATGGTGCATTTATATGTTGATGCTGGTAAATTAGTTGATGGAGCTACCAAAGTAGACTATAAACTAAATACCGTAGTTATGTTTAGTCCATACTCTGTTAACATTGCAAACAATTACGCAGGAATGTTTACAGTAGATCATGTACACAATCACGAACATTAATTAAAACGCTCCCTTCGGGGAGCTTTTTTATTATGAATAACATAACATTAAAGTATGCTACATTTAAGAAATGGATCATACTAATGGCTATGGTATTTTCTTTAAACAATTCTTTTGCTGGTTGCGATATGTGTAGTTTATACATGGGATTACATCCTAATCAAGTAAAAAATGGAATTAGTTTAAAATATCGTCATAGTCTTTATGAAACAAGCAGTGCACATGTTCATAATGGAGTTGTGCATTCCACAAATCCTCAAACAAGAACCTTTCAAACCATTGAGGCTTGGGCACAATTAAATTTAAGCAGAAAAATGCAAGTAGTAGTGATGCTACCTTTTTCTATGAATAGTGTGGAAGAAAAAGGCCTAGTAATGGATGCCTATAATTATATCGGCGATGTACAAGGACTTTTTCGATATCAGATTTACAAAACTGAATCTAAAAATGAAGTTGTTTCTAGAGTAGTTATTGGAGTAGGATTAAAAGCACCAACAGGTAGATATAATATCAACTCAAATAGTGGTTATTTAGACCAACATATACAAACTGGAACAGGGAGTTGGGACCTAATTTATAATACAGGTTATTTATTAAAGTATAAAAAAATAAGCTTCAACGAGGAGATCTTGTACAGGATGAATACAGAAAATAATCTGAACTATAGATTTGCAGATCGGTTTTCGTCGAACTCTACCTTTTATTACACAATGGGCAACGAAACTATATCTATAATTCCTTCTTTAGGTTATCTATTAGAATTTGCTAAAGAAGATCGCTTAAACGACCAAACAGTAATTAATACCAATGGTACCTCACATTATATTGTTGCTGGAGTAGATTCGTATTATAAAAATTTAAACTTCAATTTAAACTTTCAAAAAGCATTTGTTGAAAATTTGAGAGATACACAAACTTCCAATACATACAGATTTATTATAGGATTAGGAGTTAATTTTTAATAACAATTATATTTATAACCACCAAGTAAATAAAAGAATAGTTTATTAAAATATGGGATAAAGCTGCATTTATACAGGTATTTATAAAAACCTGCATAAATGCAGCTTTTTGGTGGCACCACTTAAGTGGTGGCACGACTTAAGTGGTGCCACCAAAAATAGCCCAATGAAAAAAGATAACTATACCGTCATCACTTTCCTAACTGTTATTCATTAAAAAAACCGAATTTATTCTGGATTGTGGAGGCTAAGGATTCGAACCATGACCACTCCCGATGTAATCGGGATGCTCCGAATCAGCTAAGCTATTAGCCTCTCAATCATCTCACGGCTTTTCCAATTCTTAATTTCTCGTTCGCGTGCTAATGCCATTGTTTTAGTTTCATAATTTTCTTTATGAACTAATCGCCAATCATTTGCTCTACCTGTAAATCCTTTGTGTTTGCTGTTATGCTTTCTTATCCGCTCCTCTAGATTTGATGTTACCCCTACGTAATATCGATCGAGCTCTTCTGAAAATAATATATATACCGTCATCACTTTCCTCCCTGTTATTCATAAAAATCCCGAATTTATTCGGGACTGTGGAGGCTACTGGATTCGAACCTTGACCACTCCCGATGTAATCGGGATGCTCAGGAGTTTATATGTATACCACATCACTTGCCTACCTCTTTTTCATAAAAAAACCCCGACGTCTGTCGAGGTTTTGTGGAGGCTACTGGATTCGAACCAGTGACCCTCTGCTTGTAAGGCAGATGCTCTGAACCAGCTGAGCTAAGCCTCCTAATTGATATTTATAAGCGAGCTTACTATTTATCTGCCCTTATTGGGACTGCAAATATAGAACTCTTTTATTTATTCCAAAAAATATTTTCAAAAAAATGTATTTTAAATGCATTTGAATGTATTTTTAGCGTTAAATCATCTAATGAAACTCTTTAAAAAGATTGCTTTATGGGTTGTTGCAATTGTTATTCTTGTTGTAATACAAGGGTTTGTGTTAATTTATATATATGAGGATGAAATAAAACAATCTGCAATTGAAAAACTAAATACACAACTAAATACTCCTATTAAAGTAGGCAAAATTGAATTATCCTATTTTAAACACTTCCCTTTTGTATCGTTAAAGTTCCCGGATGTAATAATTTACGATTCGAAACCTGATCATTCTGGTGTTTTATTATCGGCTTCCGAAGTCTCCTTGCTTTTTAATGTTTGGGATATATACAAGGGTAACTATAAAGTAAAAAAATTATACGTAAAGAATGGAACTTGGACCTCTTCTATTGACAAACGTGGGGTTAATAATTTCGATATTCTTAAGCCTGATACAAGCAGTATACAGAAGTCCTCCACTTTTGAACTAAGCATTGAAGAAATTATTTTAATAAATACTTCCATAAAACACATAGACCTCCAAAATTATTACATCATAAATATTTTGTTTAATGATTTAAAAGCAAAAGGTGATTTTAATGCAGATGATTTCAAATTGAAACTAGTATCTAATGCTCAAATTTTGAACTTGAACATTGATAAAATTTCTTACATGCGGAATAAGAAAATCAATTTAAATACTTCTTTATTTGTTGATTTGAAAAACAGTGTATATGCGTTTGATAAAACTGAAATCCTAATTGAAAAAATGAAGTTGATGTTTGATGGGAAAATTCAATATTCAACAAATACTAAAAATATTAAATTAAAAATAGCAGGAAACGATTTAAACATTCAGTCGTTTGTGAGTATACTTCCTCTATCTTATGCAAACTATTTTAAAGAGTACACAAGTACAGGTGAATTTTACTTTAACACGAACATCGACGGAAGTCTATTACCTAACAAATCTCCTTCAATTAATGTAACTGCAGGCTTAAACAATGTTAACATTGTAGTGAATAATGATCAAATAAAAAATCAAGAAATAAAAAATATCAAGTTTAAATTTGAATACAAAAATAATAGTAGCGCAGTTATAACAGATGATGTACTAACTATTAATGAGTTTTATGGATTATATAATAACAATCCTATTAAAGGCAATGTTAGGGTTACGAATCTAGAAGACCCTTTTCTAGACTTAGCGATTGAAACTAAACAATCATTAGTAGAAATTCAAAAAATTTGGAAAGTAAAGGATATTGACTTTAAAGCAGGAGAATTGTACTTAGACATTAAACTAAAAGCTAAGTATTCTGATTTGAAAAAAGACAACAACTTAAAAGATATTAGTTCCGAGGGAATTATTAAAATTCATAATACAAAATTAATTCCAGGTAAATATGGTTTAAGTATTGATGATATTAATGGTGAGTATAAATTTCTGAAATCAGATTTGAGAATTAATCAAATGACATTTAGTATAGGCAAATCTGACTTTAAAATAAACGGATTTTTCAGAAACCTTTTTTCATTTATTTTAGTTGAAAACGAAGATTTAGAAATTGACGCTAGCTTGGTTAGCAATAACATAGATCTCAAAGAATTATTAGGCTCTAGCGCTACTAGTACAGATGATGAGCCCTATAAATTAAAAGTAAATAAGCGTATAAATGCTAATGTAAAATTACAAATAAAACAACTTAACTTTTTACCCTTTCAAGCATATGACATGGAAGGTGGTATGCAAATTGAAAATCAAATTATTAGTACAGATTATTTAGCATTTCGCACACAGAAGGGTTTAGTTTTTGCCAAAATAGATTTTAATACTCAGAAAAATAATAACATGCCAATGAATATCGATCTTAATTTAAATAAGGTTGATGCTAGTAATTTATTCAGAGAATTCAACAATTTTGGAGTTGATATAATTACAGACAAAAATATACGTGGACAGATTAGTTCTAATATGAAGATAAATATGGTTTGGGACGAGAATTTGAATTCTAAACTGGAAGATTTTTATGCAAAAGGAAATGTACTAATTGAAAACGGACAATTAATAGATTTCGAACCTATGCTTGCATTGGGTAAATACATAGATGTGAATGAATTGAAAAACCTTCGATTCTCTAACCTGGAAAATACTATTGAAATTAAAAACAAATCGATTACGATTCCTGATATGGAAATTAAATCGAACGCATTAAGCATGCGTTTATCTGGATCGCATACTTTCGAAAATAAAATTGATTACCATTTACAACTATTGCTTTCTGATTTCATTAAAAAGAAGTCGAAAAAATTAGGAGATGAACGTTTTGGAGAAATTGAACAAGACGGGACAGGTAATACTAAACTGTTTATACGAATGTATGGCGATGCATACAATCCTAGCTTTTCTTTAGATAAACAAATGATTCGTAAAAAACTTGCCGATGATTTTAAAAAAGAACGTGTAGAGGTAAAAAAAATACTTAAGGACGAGTTCGGATCTTGGTTTAAAAAAGAAAAAGAGTTCAAAGCAGCAATTTCCGAACAAAGTGAAGAATGGGAAAAAGACATTCCACAACCAACCCTTCAAAATAAATCTGTATCTTCAACTAATAAAACAGATAGCGCTAGCAAAAAAACCAAATTGCAAAAGCTAAAAGAAAAATTGAAAGAAAAACCAGATCCTGAAGATGAATAATTTCTTTAAATTAAATTATCATTATTTACTTCTAATTGTATTCGCATTTACTTGTTATCATTTTTTATGGTACGAGCCATATAGCATGAAATGGGACCTGGCAGAGCAGTATCTGCCTTGGAGATATTTCACAGGTAAAGCATTATCAAACCAAACATTACCATTTTGGAATCCTTTTCAACTTGGTGGCTACCCAAGCTTCGCCGACCCTCAAAGCTCTGCTTGGTACTACCCTTCTTGGCTTATAGGTAGTACTGTAGGTTATTCTATGAAGATTATCGAACTCGAAATTCTAAGCTTTATTTTGTTAGGCGGATTAGGCTTATTCGCTTTTAGCAAAAAAGTAGGCAATAGTACTAACTCATCTTTTATAGTATCACTGTGTTATATTGCTAATGGATACTTTGTTGGCAATTCACAACATTTAACTTGGATTGCAGCTGCGGCTTGGATTCCTTGGCTATTTTATCAATATCTACACATTCGTAAATCTCAATATAACATCCATCTAATTTGGTTTCTAATTGTACTTTATTTATTTGTTACAAGCTCTTACCCTGCATTTTTAATTACATGTGTATATATTATTTTTATTGATCAATTAATACTGCTGTATCAATCGTCTACTAAAAGTATTTTTATTCGAGATAAAATTGTACTTGCACTGCTTAGCATTTTAGCAATTTTCCCAGTTATTTATTCAACACTTATAAGCGCTAATTTCTTTAGTAGAGGCGCGGGTATATCTTTAGAGAAAGCTTTACAACATCCTTTTTCATGGCAAAGCTTATTTTCATTAATTGCACCATTTAGCTCATTTAAAAATCCTGAACTTTTCAAAACAGATATTTCTATGGCTAATGCATACGTTGGCCTATTACCCGTTATGCTATTATTAGTTTACCTGTTTTCAAAGAAAAATAAACGAAGCACCTTTTGGTTAATTCTGTCAATTATATTTTTAGTAATTGCATTTGGAGAGCAAACACCTGTCAGAGCATTGTTATACAATTATTTGCCAGGCTTTAATTTGTTCAGATTCCCCTCTCTGTTTCGATTGTTTTTCATCATTTGCATTTTATTATTCAGCGCATCTTATTATGATAGCTTAAAAATTTATATTGAAAAATATAGACATAAAATTATTAACATCCTTCTTGTTGTTGTACTTGTTTTTGGAGTTATTATTGTATATAATATTTCCGCTTGGAAACCATTTTCCATTCAATCTTTAAATGCTCTTGCAATACAATTTGAGACATCTACTTTCTATCAGCATATTATTTATCAGCTAGCATTTCAATCTATATTGCTTTTATTGTTTTGCATTTTATTATATAAAAGAGTTGCCAAGTTTTTTCTTCTCGTACTAATTTGTGCAGATTTATTTTTGAGTGTTCGCTTAAATGCAATGGCTACTATGGTTTTAAATACTAAATCAAAAGATGTAGATGTATTAATTAAAAATGCTGATAAAAATTTCCATGTTCCAAAATTTCAACCCTTAGTAAATTCTATAGATCAACAATACGAGTACAGATGGCCATTAAATTGGAATATGAATTGTTACTTTAATGAAATTGCAATAGATGGTTACAATCCTTTTGTGCTAAATACATTTAATAAACTGGAAGCTTCAAGTATAAAAGACAGTGTTTGGCAGAACTCATGGTTGTATTCACCCTCAAGTATTATATATACAGATAGCGTAGATATTATAAATTCTAACACAGCATGGGTAAAATCGGATGAAAAAAATGTTGTAAATTATACTAAAAAGCCATTAATCGATTCCTTAGCATTTTTTGCAAATGGCATCCATTTTAATTACGTTGCTGATACAAGTACCTGTTTAATACTTGCTCAAAACCCATTCCCGGGTTGGGTTGCGACAATAGATGGGCTGCCTTTAAACATCATTACAACGAACGATTCTCAACAATTAATTTTATTAAATAAAGGCTCCCATCACATAGAATGGGTATTTGATAATAAATGGCTGAATATAATTTGCTACATTCATTTATTCATATTTATGTTCTCAGTCGTTTTTGCGAGCATAAAAACTTTTCAACGCTTTCTATAAATTATATACAAATTAGTAATTTGCATATCTTATAAAACACAACAATATGGCAACTGTAAACATTCCTCGTCTTGATTTAAACGATTACATCAAGGGAACCGAAGCACAACGTAAAGCATTTTCAGACGGTATTGGTAAAGCATTTAACGAAACCGGTTTTGTAACCATCACAAACCATGGCATGAGTAAAGAACTTATGGCCGAACTTTATGTAGAGGTGAAAAAACTATTCGACCTTGAAGAGCAAACCAAAAAGAAATACGAGATTGTTGAGTTAGCTGGACAACGAGGATACACTAGTAAAGGCCGCGAAAAGGCTAAAGATTCCAACACGCCAGATTTAAAAGAATTTTGGCAAGTTGGACAATTTGTTGAAGACGAAGTAATGTCGAAAGAAGAATATCCAGACAATATTTTGGTAGATGAACTTCCACGTTTTAACGAAATTACTAAAGAGATATTTAAAAAATTAGAATACTCTGGAACACATATTTTAAGAGCAATTGCTGTTTACTTACAACTTGATGAGTTTTATTTTGATGCAAAAATTAAAAATGGCAATAGTATTTTGAGAGGCATTCATTATTTCCCCATTAACGACCCAGATAGCCTTGCTCCCGATGCCGTTAGAGCTGGCGCACACGAAGACATCAACTTAATTACTTTGTTAATTGGAGCCAGTGCAGATGGCTTAGAAGTACTAACTCGTGATGGCGATTGGTATCCAATAAAAGCTCAAGCAGATGATATCGTTGTAAATGTTGGCGATATGTTACAGCGTTTAACAAATAACAAACTGAAATCTACCACCCATAGAGTAGTTAATCCTCCACGCGAATTAATGGGCACTTCGAGGTATTCCGTTCCATTCTTCTTGCATCCTCGCTCAGAAATGAGTTTGGCGTGTTTAGATTCTTGCATTAACAATGAAAATCCTAAGGCATACGACGATTATACTGCCGGACAATATTTAGATGAAAGATTAAGAGAAATTGGTTTGAAAAAATAAAAATGTTGATTAAAAAACAAAAGGCATTGAGTGTAAAAACTGAATGCCTTTTATTTTTTATTGATGATTGATTTTACCATCGCATCAAATTCTATCGGGTCTTGCGATCCTATCAAATATACTAAACCATCTTTATCTGTTAACTTTACAGCATACTTGCCATAAGAATAAAATCTGATGGTGCCCTTTTTATGTAAATTATAAACAGGATTGTTTATCATAAAGGGG
>JAGVEE010000332.1 GCA_020058405.1 Sphingobacteriales bacterium | reverse complement strand
TTCTTTATATATAAATTCAAAGCTTTGTTTAGCCAATTTAACATCATTGTTTGCTAAAGCAATTACACCCAATTTATTTCTAAATTCTAAAATGTAGGGAGCTGCATCAACTGCTGCCCGTATGTATGTTAACGCTTCTTTATTTTCATTTAAGTTATTGTACGACTCAGCTATTCTGTATAATGTCCAAGCATCTTTACTATACAATACGGCTTGCTCTTTTGCTTTATTCACAATACCTGTAAAGTTATTTTGCAAGTAATACATTCTAATTATATTATTATAAAAATGAACCGGTGTATAGTTGCCATTTTTATTGAAATAATACTTTGCAGAATCTAAGTACTCTGGTTTATTTTCAAACTTTTCGAAATAAGATAAATACGCTTCGCCAATTACATGGTTATCGGGCTTAGGATTATTAATGGCGGCTATGCCTATAAATGTTTTAATCTCTTCTTTCTGTTTAGTTTTTAACGGGATTTGTATTTTATGGTCGTGTACCGTAACGTGAGGTATATCTACAGTTCCAGAGCTTGGCATATGGCATTTCCAACAATTATCGTTGTTGATTTTACGCGCTTCTATTTTTTCTGTACAAACGTTTAAACTAGCGTATTCTTTATTGCCGTGGCAAGAGTTGCAAGCATTGTTAAATTGTGCATCACCCGTTACTTTTACACTTACGTGTGGGTTATGGCAGCTAATACAAGTAAAGGAAGAATTTTGTGAATTGTCGAAAACACTGTTTGTGTATTTTTTCTTATTCGTATTTATTTTTTGCTTATTGCTTTCTATAAAACATTTACTTTGCTTTAATCTATCAGCATGAGAAGCCATTATAAAAGTTTTCTCCCCTTTATATCTTGGTAAAAATATATCCATATAATCTGATAATTTTTGCCCAGGTTTAAAATCGAAAAATGTTTTGCCTTCTTTTAATACAGCATTGCCTTGTAAATGGCAACGCTGACAAAGGTCTACTTGTAAATCGTAGGGTAATTTTTTAGGGTTTACAATGCTATAATCAATTTCATTGGCAGTGTCTACCAAATTTCCACTTTGTTTTTCTTTAACATGCAATTCTCCTGGGCCATGGCAGCGTTCGCAATCTATGCCTTGTAATACACTCGCGAACTTATTTTTAGAGCCCGGAACAAAAGAAGGGTAGGCGTTATGGCAACTCATACATTCTAATTCTATTGTTCTGCTAAAACGCGAATTATGCCCCGCTTCAAAACCTGGAGGCAAGTCCCATTTTTGTTTTTGAGTGTAAAAGGTCATTGGCATTTGGTAAAAATACCCGTTGCTTTGGAACATATGGGAATTAGTATGTTGCCCAGAACCTACTACATAATCAACTTTTTCAATTCTCTTATGTACAGTGTCTTTTCCCTCTAATCGATATTCCATGATGTACATCGTTTCATTCTCAAAATAGGGGCGGTAATAGAAGTCTAATTCTTTATCGTAAATTACTGCATGTGCGCCAAATTTACCAGCACTTTTTTCGGCAGTAGCAGCACCAAAAGATTTGCCCATGCCTGTTTCTATAAATGTTTCGTATATGGCACTGTGGCAACCTTTGCAGGTATTCATACCCACGTATTGCACACCATCAGCATGGTTTTTGTAAACAGGGGCCGCTTCTTTAGTTTGATTGGCACAATGCACATTAAATAAGGCTATGCTTATAAACGCAATGATGAATGTCGAATAAATGAAAATTTTACGAATATACATTTGTGTAAAAATATCAAATTCGGTGGAAAGCTGATAATCCTCCTCTTAGATTTCTGATATTTGTATAACCCTCTTGTATTAAAAGTGTTTGTGCAGTTCTGCTCCTAATGCCCTTTTGGCAAACTACAATTATTTCTGTGTGAAGGTCTTCTGGTAATTTTTCGAGCTGATGAGTAAGCTGACCCAATGGAATGTGAATTCCGCCAATATTGTAAGTGTAATACTCTATTTTTTCTCGAACATCTAAAATAATAAGGCTCTCGCTTTTATCTATTTTTTCTTTTAATTGTTCGGCAGAAATATCAGTCATTTTTCAAATATTTCTGAGTTCCCAACACTTCGTTGTATTCACCAATTACTTGTACAATGTACAAACCTTTAGGAAGCAATGTTATGTTAATATTTTCAATTTCTGTACTTGTATTTACAACTTGTCCTTGTAAGTTTAACACCTTTATGTTTGCAACCTTTTCTTTAGGTATTGATGAATTAAACTTAATAGAAATGTCTCCATTCCCAGGATTAGGATATACGGTAAATTCGTTCAGAGTCTTTTTGTTTTTCGTAATTCCAGTAAGTAAATTATCGGCAAACACAGGGCGAATCATAGCAGTACCTGCCAAAGAACTTTGTTGCCAGCCTAAGGCATTTACTTTGTAATACATAAAATTACTATGTATAGAATTTCTATCAAAACCTATGTTCATAAAGAAATTTGTTGCTTGTATCCAGCCTACATAAAAAGTTCCATTTATTAATAGTGTAGAATCCAAACCATAAGTTGTAAAACCATTCAAACTATCTATATACAAAGGTTGTTGTGAAGTTTTTTGATATAAAATAACTTCAGGATTTATGCTTTTCCAAACGGTTAATGTAAAAATCTCATTTACTAATGGCACTTGTTTTTGAGTAAAATGAAATTGCACATGTGTAAGTGTATCTTCATTTTTAGTTGTAAATTCATATGCAAACCTGCCATTTGCTGGTGCAGTAATACCGTAACCATCTTCAGCAGTACCATCATCATAAGCATAATAATCTTTAAATTGTTGCAATGATTTTAAGGTGTCGTTCATATCTATAAAATCATTTGTAGTACTAGCAGTATAAGTAGTTAAAACATTGAATGGGCCAGTTGGTGTTGGCATTAATACTTTTCTAGATTCCTCGTTGGAAGTTGCACTGCTTGGTAAAAACAAACCTTTGGTTACAGAATCGAGTTTTGTATCTTCTAAATAAGATTTGAATGTAAAATCAACGTTTGATGAATTAGCAAAATTGTTTTTAATATCAACGAAATGGTTTTCTGCTAAAAGTGTAGCATCAAACTGGTTCCAAGGAATTGCAGAATAAGGATTAAGTAATGGAGTAGCATTTGAGTTAATAGATACATCTTGTATTAAGGTATCATTCGCATTTCTATTGGTATGTAAGCGCACGTAATCAATATGCCAATGATCATCGGCTCCGTATTGAG
>JAGVEE010000126.1 GCA_020058405.1 Sphingobacteriales bacterium | reverse complement strand
TGTGTTAGAGTTGAGCAGTTTTATGCTCGATGATATGTATGAGTTTAAAGCAGACATTGCAATACTTTGCAACATTACTCCAGATCATTTAGATCGATATGAGTATAAACTAGAAAACTATGTTGATTCTAAATTTAGAATTACACAAAACCAAACAGAAGATGATTATTTCATCTACTGTTTAGACGATGAAGAAACGATGAAGGGCTTAGAACGCCATCATCCTAAATCAAAAATGTTTCCTTTTAGTATTCAACAAAAAGTTGAAGAAGGGGCTTACCAAGAAGAAAATAAATTTTACATCAACATACTAAATAATACATTCAATATGACTATTCAAGAACTTGCTTTACAAGGCAAACACAACCTGTACAATTCGATGGCATCGGGTATTGCAGCAAAACTTTTAGAGATTCGAAGTGAGTCTATGAAAGAAAGTTTTTCTGACTTTAAAAATGCTGAGCATCGTTTAGAACACGTAGCCCGTATACAAGACATCGAATTTATTAACGATAGCAAAGCTACGAATGTTAATTCTGCTTGGTATGCATTAGAGAGTGTAACAACTCCAATTGTATGGATTGCTGGTGGAGTTGATAAAGGAAACGACTACTCTATCTTGAAGAATTTAGTGAAAGATAAAGTTCGTGCCATTGTATGTTTAGGAACAGATAACGGAAAAATACACGAAGCTTTTGATGATGTGGTGGACATTATCGTAAATACAGCATCTGCTAGAGAAGCAGCTGAAGTGAGTTTTCATTTAGCTAAAAAAGGCGATACCGTTTTATTATCGCCAGCATGTGCGAGTTTTGATTTATTTAAAAACTACGAAGACAGAGGTGAACAATTTAAAGCAGCTGTAAAAGAATTATAATATTTTAAAGATGAATTGGATATTAAGTAAAACAAAAGGAGATATTTGGATATGGATGGTGGTAGCCTTCTTGTCCTTAGTTTCTTTATTGGCAGTGTACAGTTCTACTGGAACATTGGCTTATAAATTCCAATCGGGTAATACAGAATATTATTTATTTAAACATTTATCATTAATGATAGTGGGCTTAGCATTAATGTGGTTTGCACACTTAATAGACTATCGATACTATTCGCGTATATCGCAAATATTATTGTTCATCTCTATTCCATTATTGTTGTACACTTTGCTTTTCGGTAATGAAATAAACCAAGCAAGCAGGTGGATTACCATTCCATTTACTGGGCAAACCTTTCAATCATCCGATTTAGCAAAGCTTGCACTCATTATGTTTTTAGCACGTGAATTATCTCGCCGACAAGAAAACATAAAGGATTTTAAAAAATCATTTTTACCAATTTTGTTGTCGGTGTGTTTTGTAATTGGATTAATAGCACCGGCTAACTTTTCAACAGCCTTAATGCTTTTTGGTACTAGTTGTTTAATAATGTTGATAGGCAGAATTAGTTTCAAACAAATATTTCTATCATGCTTAGCAGTAGGCTTAATATTACTAGTGGTTATATTTTTTGGTCCGAGGAGAGAAACATACAAGTCGAGGATTAATACATTTATAAGTAAAGAGCAAGTAGATCCGGATAAAAGTTTTCAGTCCGATCAAAGTAAAATAGCCATAGCAACTGGAGGAATATTTGGTAAAGGCCCTGGAAACAGTAGTCAACGTAACTATTTACCTCACCCATATTCAGATTTTATTTTCTCCATCATTATAGAAGAGTACGGATTATTTGGAGGAGCGATGGTTATACTCGCCTATCTATTTTTCTTGTTCCGATCTATAAAAATTATAACAAAAGCACCCAAGGCATTTGGTGCATTGTTAGCCTGTGGATTGAGTTTTAGCTTGGTAATACAAGCCTTTGCAAACATGGCGGTAGCCGTAAATTTAATGCCCGTAACAGGAGTTCCATTACCATTAGTAAGTATGGGAGGAACGTCTATATTATTTACAAGTTTAGCATTCGGTATAATACTAAGTATTAGTAGAAATATTGAAGAAATGGAAAAAGAAGAAAAAGCAAATGAAGCCGCCTAAAATAATTATTTCTGGAGGAGGAACTGGAGGGCATGTATTTCCTGCAATTGCAATAGCTAATGCAATAAAGGAGAAACGCGCAGATGCTGAAATTCTTTTTGTAGGGGCATTGGGCAAAATTGAAATGGAAAAGGTACCTATGGCTGGCTATGAAATTATTGGATTAGACATAAAAGGATTACAAAGAAAATTAAGTTTTGATAATTTAAAATTTCCAGTTCGCTTATTAAAAAGTTTATGGAAATCGTTTTCAATATTAAAAAAATTTAATGCTGATGTTGCAGTTGGCGTTGGAGGTTATGCTTCGGGACCATTGTTATACATGGCTTCTATACATAACATTCCGTATGTAATTCAAGAGCAAAATTCGTATCCAGGAATTACAAATAAATTACTAGCAAAAAAGGCAAGTAAAATTTGTGTAGCATATGAAGGGATGGATAAGTTTTTTCCTGCATCAACGTTAATGTATACAGGCAACCCAGTACGTGCAGAGTTATTGGAAATACAGGGCTTGAGAGAGCAAGCAATCCAACATTTTGGCTTAGATGAAAATAAGAAAACAATTTTTATAACTGGAGGAAGTTTAGGGGCAAGAACACTAAATGAAAGTGTGATGAATTATGTGGATGAAATAAATGCTGCAGATGTTCAGCTTCTATGGCAAACTGGGCGTTTCTACTATTCCACAATTGTTGAAAATGCTAAAGAAAAATTCAGCGAAGGAGTCAAGATATTTGAGTTTATTAGTAGTATGGATATGGCATATGCTGTTGCAGACTTAATTATTGCAAGAGCAGGTGCTGGAACCATCTCCGAATTGTGTTTGGTAGGTAAACCCGTGATACTTGTTCCATCGCCTAATGTAGCTGAGGATCACCAAACTAAGAACGCAATGGCATTGGTAAAACACAATGCAGCGGTGCTGGTAAAAGATGTTAATGCTAAACAAGAATTAATACCTAAGGCCTTAAAATTATTACAAGAAAAAGAACAACTTGAACGATTATCTGCAGAAATAAAAAAATTAGCAATGCCACATGCAGCAGAAATAATTGCAGACGAGGTGTTGAAGTTGGTAAAAAGATAAAATGAAATTAGAACACATCCATAGAGTTTATTTGATTGGTATCGGCGGCATCGGTATGAGTGGGCTTGCGCGTTACTTCAATAAGCGAGGTTGTGTAGTGGCTGGTTACGATCGTACTCCTACGAAATTAACTGCAGAATTGGAAGCAGAAGGAATACACATTACGTTTACCGACGATGTATCTGAAATTCATTCAGAATTTTTAGTACACGATCCGAGTACTCTTGTAATTTTTACTCCAGCTATTCCGAAAGACAGTGCTATTTTTAATTTCTTTTCGAATTATGACTTTGTGTTGCGTAAACGTTCGCAAGTATTAGGAATTATTTCTGAAGGATCGTTTACCATTGCCGTTGCTGGTACACATGGTAAAACAACTACTTCTTCTATAATTGCACATTTGCTGAAAGATTCTGGATACGATTGCTCCGCGTTTTTAGGAGGCATCGCTAGTAATTATAATTCGAATGTGTTGTTTGGTGATAATAATGTGATGGTGGTAGAAGCCGATGAATTCGATCGTTCGTTTTTAACACTTCATCCAGACATTGCCATTGTAACTTCTATGGATGCCGATCATTTAGATATTTACGGAGATAAAAATCATATCGAAGAATCGTTCAGATTATTTGCATCTCAAGTAAAACGTTCGGGTAAATTAATTTACAAATATCTATTACCGATAAAAAAAGAAGGAATTACGTACGGCTTAAATTCTAGCAGTGCAGATTATACCGCGCATAATATTAGAATTGAAAATGGAACATTTATTTTCGATTTTAAAAATGGCACGAAAGAAATAAAAAATATAGAGCTTGGCATTGCAGGTTTTCATAATGTAGAGAATGCAACTGCTGCAGTTATTGTAGGTATTCAATTAGGAATATCCGACGATAAAATTAAAGCAGCAATGAAAAGTTTTAAAGGAGTAAAAAGAAGATTTGAATACATATTGAAAAATGAGGAGCATGTATTTATTGATGATTATGCTCATCATCCGGAGGAATTAAGAGCGTGTTTAAATTCTGTTCGCCAATTATACCCGAACAAAAAATTAACAACTGTTTTTCAACCGCATTTATATTCGAGAACAAGAGATTTTGCAGAAGGCTTTTCTGAAGTATTAAGCAATTGTGATGAGTTGATATTATTAGATATTTACCCAGCACGCGAATTACCTATAGATGGTGTAAGCTCTGAAATGATATTTAAAAATATAGAACTAAAAGATAAAATGATGTGCACGAAACAAGAATTAGTTTCGGTATTGAGTGATAAAAAAATTGAAGTATTGTTAACCGTTGGAG
>JAGVEE010000381.1 GCA_020058405.1 Sphingobacteriales bacterium | reverse complement strand
ATGGTTACCATTCAAACTCATTACATCGACGAATTAAGAACGGAAGCAGAGCATATTTATTCTGGTACTCGTTTATTAACCGACGCACCATTAGATAACCAAGGAAAGGCAGAATCGTTTTCACCAACAGATTTATTAGCGGCATCATTAGGCAGCTGTATGATAACTGTTGTTGGCATTGCAGCCAGAACGCATGGTTTTGAAGAACGTTTGCGAGGCACTAAAATAGACATCACCAAAATAATGAAATCAGACCCGCGCAGGGTAGGCGAGATACAGGTGGAGATTTATTTCCCAGAAGGAAATAATTTTGATGACAGAGAGCGAAAAATTATTGAAAATACGGCAAGGAATTGCCCTGTGGCAAAAAGTTTACATCCAGAATTAATTCAATCTTGGGGATTTAATTGGTAACAAGTACTTCTGTAATTTCTTGTACAGAAACATCTTGGTGTGATGCATCTAAAATACACTCACCATTTTTAACTACAATAACTTGAGGAGATTCGTGGTGTACTTGGAATGTTTCCGCCACTTTGTTTGATAAATTTCGGTAAGCAATTAAGTCGAGGTAGTACACATTTACTCCGTCCAACGCCTTCCATTCCTTTTCAAAAAAACGCATAACCATGTTGCTTATATGGCAACGGGTGCTATGTTTAAAAATAACAGACGATTCTGCTTGGCTTTTAATAATGTCGATTTGTTCCTCAGTTTCTAAGGGAATCCAATTCATCATTATCTCCAAACTCCGCGTGAACGACCTGAGTATTTGTAACTATCAGACATTGCTGGGCAACCCTGGCGACCAGAGCAAGCGCTCAAGCCTATCATTACAAAACTTGCTAAAATTACAGCTGCGATTATTTTTTTCATTTTCTTAACTTTATACAAATGTATTTAATTTTTATGAAGAATTAAAAATTGGATTTCAATTCCGCCATTTTAATAGCAGTAACGGCTGCTTCTGCTCCTTTATTGCCGTGTTTGCCTCCTGCTCTGTCTTTTGCTTGTTCCAAATTATCAGTCGTTAATACTCCAAAAATTGCAGGAATACCTGTTTTAAGGCTTACTTCTGTAATTCCATTCGCTACTGCGTTGCAAATAAAATCGAAATGTCGGGTTTCTCCTTGTATCACACATCCTAAGGCTATAATGGCATCATATTTTGCAGAATCGGCCAAAATATATGCGCCAGAACTTAATTCGAAACTCCCTGGAACCGGGAAAACATCAATTTTTGCTTCAGTAGCCCCATATTTTTTCAAGGTATTGATGGCGCCCTCTAGTAATGCCCCCGTAATTTCTGCATTCCACTCAGCCACCACAATTCCGAAACTATAGTCTTGTGCACTTGGAACTTGCATATGACTAAAATCTGATAAGTTTTTATTTATAGACGACATAGAAGTAAAAGTAAAAAAAATAAGCATCGTGTAGGCACGATGCTTATCAAATTTGGTTAAATTTTAATTAAATTTTTGCCGAAGCTCTAGCAATGTATTTCTCAATATCTCTTGCCTCTGTAGATTCAGTATATTCTTTTTTAATTTTTTCGTAATTCTCTAATGCTTTTTGTGGCTCGTTCATCATTTCGTATGTCATGCCCAATTTCATTAATACTACTGGTGTTGTAAATGGATCTTTACTTTTTGCAGCAGCTTTTTTGTAAAAACCTACCGCGTCTTCCATCTTATTTAATTCTAGGTAAGCATCTGCAATGCCACTGTATGCAAGTGTTTGCAACACTTCATCAGCAGAATTAAATTCTTCTAATGCTTCAATTGCAAGTTCGTATTGCCCCTGACGTAAGTATGCATATCCTAAGTAATAGTTTGCAATTGCACCTGCTTTGGTACTTCCATACTCATCAGCAATAGCTGCGAATCCTAAAAAGTTACCATCACCATTAATAGCTTTGTCTAATGAATCTTGCTCGAAATACTTTTCTGCCATGAACATTTGTCCGGCTGCTTCTTTCTCGCGAGGGTTTATAATTAAGGTTTGATACCCTACATACAATAGTATTAACGCTACAATGGTACCGCCAATAACTAATAAACTTTTTTTATTCTCAACTACAAAGCCTTCTGCTTTTGTAAATTGTTCTCCAATTGGGTTGTTTTCCTGTTCTGCTGACATGTCTTTTTATTAATCCTAAGGTTTGCAAAAATACGTTTTTCGAGCATACATACAAGTAAGCGTTAAAATTCTCCTAAATTTAGTTCAAATGGGTATATTTGAGGCTCAAAATGCATCTTTCAGAACTATCCTTTATCAATTTTAAGAATTACCGCGAAGCGAATCTTCAATTTTCGTCGGGGGTAAACTGTTTTACAGGGCATAATGGAGCCGGTAAAACGAATATTTTGGATGCCATCCATTATTTGTGTTTATGTAAAAGTTTTTTTAACCCCATAGATTCTCAATCCATTTTTCATGAAGAAGCATTTTTTGTAATTCAAGGCGATTTTGAGGTGGATGCAGAAATACAAAATGTGTATTGTGGGTTTAAGAAAAATCATAAAAAGCAATTCAAAAGAAATCAAAAAGAATACCAACGCTTAGCAGACCATATTGGCTTATATCCTTTGGTGATGATTTCACCTTCCGATCAGCAATTAATTTTAGAAGGAAGTGAAGAACGTAGAAAATTTATTGATGGGGCAATTTCTCAAGTCGACAATCATTACCTCGACGATCTAATTTATTACAATAAAATACTTCAGAATAGAAATGCATTGTTAAAAAAGATGAATGAAAACCCGGGCTATGATGAAACTGTACTAGAAGTATTTAATCATCAATTAGCTCAGTATGCCGAAAAAATATACGCCAAAAGAAAACAGTTTATAGATGAGTTCATCCCTTTGTTTAATGAGCTTTACCAACGTATTTCATCTGGCATGGAAGAAGTTTCTATAGCTTACGAATCTCAATTGAATGAACATCAGATTTTAGATTTATTAACGAAAAATATACGCAAAGATGTAATTACACAGCGCAGTAATTATGGCACACATAAAGACGATTTAGAATTTAAATTAGGAGAATATCCGCTTAAAAAATTCGGTTCCCAAGGGCAACAGAAGTCGTATTTAATTGCTTTGAAATTGGCCCATTACAAATATCTTCAACTTAAAAAGGGATATAAGCCATTGTTATTATTAGATGATATTTTCGATAAATTAGACGAAGCGCGAATAAAAAAATTATTAGCCATGGT
>JAGVEE010000115.1 GCA_020058405.1 Sphingobacteriales bacterium | reverse complement strand
TCCTTTATTAACAAATTTAATAAGATTAGTAGTTAGAATGATTAGACACAGATGTCATTAATAATTGATTTTTTATTAATGCAAGTCTAAAGGCAAATGTGCAAATAAGTGCCTTATTAGCACACTAGCATACTAACACACTAGCACACTAACTTATGAAACAATAACCGTTTGTTGGTTGTACTCAACGGACATGCCCGGTTTAATTTTATTTCTGCGGCGAGTTTCAATAGTACCATCAACTTTTACTAATTCATTATCAATTACATCGTTTGCCATAGCTCCATCGTTCACCCAACCTAATAGTTTTAATAGCTGATTTAATTGGATGTATTCGCCTTTTATTTTCATTATGTTTTAGTAATTAGAATTTAGTTTTTAGAATTTAGAATTTGTTATTTAGAATTTAATCTTTAGAATTTAATCTTTAGAATTTAGAATTTGTTATTTAGAATTTAGTCTTTAGAATTTAATCTTTAGAATTTAGAATTTGTTATTTAGAATTTAGTATTTAGTATTTATGGTTGATCTATGACGTTTACTACTTTTAGTTCTGTTCTTCTATTTATTTGATGTTGTTCTTCAGTACATTCAACATCGTTGATACAGTTGTTTAGCAATTTAGTTTCGCCAAAGCCTCTGCCAGTAATTCTATTCCTAGAAATTCCTTTGTTGCAAATATAGTTAACAGATTCAGATGCACGCTTATCAGAAACCATTTTATTAAGCTCATCACTCCCCCTAGCATCTGTATGCGAATATAATTCTACAATTACTTCTGGATTTTCATTCATAAATGCAACAATTTTATCCAGTTCTTTTGCCGCATCTGAACGAATATCAACCTTATTAAAATCAAAATAAATATTGTCTAATTTTACAATGCTTCCTGATATTAAATTAAAATTCTCTATGTAATCGTATGAATTATTTACGGGAATACAGGTGTTTAAGGTTTTCAAATTTTTAATGGATGTAAAGTATCCATCTAGTTGAACTTGAATTTTATATTGACTGTTTTTTTTCAAACCAATTACTTTATAATACCCTTTGTTATCTGTTTTTACAACGAACTGATCGTTTTCATTATCTAAATTAGTGATACTAATTGTTACATCGCGTAAAATCTCATTGGTGGTTTTATTTTTTACGATGCCTTGTAAACTACAACCTTCTATTTGTTTTTTCAATTCTACATAATAAAGGGTGTCTGTTCTATTTACAACAATTTCTATGGTTGAGGTATCATAGTTATTTGCAATAGCAGTTACATAAAATATTTTACCTGGTTCTGTACTTTCTATTTGTTTAGTACCATTTATTAGGATAAATGTTGAAATCGTTTGATCTTGTTTAATCGCAATTTCTGAATTTGGTATAATCGTATTGGTTTTTTGATCTACAATTTTTATCGTAATATTTTTAGTAGTAGCTTTTACTCTTGTAAAACTATATATATCAGATTCATTACCATTGCTTTCTCTAGAAGAGCTAAAATATCCTTTCTCTGCTTTTGCATATTTAATGAAGCCAAAATCATCTGTATTAGAATTTATTGGTGCTGCCATGTTATCTGATTCAGCATTTGCATTCAATAAGTCATAGGTGAAAATATCTAAGCCCCCTAATCCTCCCCTACCATTGCTTGCAAAATGGAGCAAATTGGTGTTGTCTACAAAAGGATATAACTCATCACCGGTACTATTTATTTTAGCGCCTAAATTTATAGGTTTTGTCCACATTGAATCTATCCATAAACATACATACAAATCAAAACCACCAAAACCACCTGGCATATTAGAGCTAAAATAAAAACGTGTTCCATCTTGGTTTACAAATGGGCTTGTATTCGAATAATTAGGAGAGTTATAAGGGAACATTTTACTTGTCGACCAAGTATCATTGTTAAAATCAAATCGTGATGAGTAAATGTTTAAGTCTTTTTCTGTAGAATTACTTTTTTTAGGTTTAGAATTTACTACATAATAAAGTGTTCTGGTTTTAGAGTGATAGCTAGCATGACCGTAATTACCTTTATAACTTAGGTTTTTAGCAAAACGTTTAACCGACTTAAAGCCATCGTCGGAGATGGCAACATATAATCCAACATAGTTTTTATTTAATTTCCTTTTTTTGATATTAAACAAAGAGTTTGAAATTCTATTGCTCGAAAAAATAATTCCATTCTGAAATATGGAAGGTGCTAAATCTGAATTGGAAGAATTAAAACTAAGTTTAGTAATTTTTATATTTCCAGTATCTATGCTTACTAGCTGATTTACGTTATTTACAGTAGTAATAACCTTTGTAAAACGAGTATCATTTTTGGCTGTTAGTTCCGGATTTTTTTGAATAAACTTTTCTAATGAATCGTATTTTTTATTTTTCATTAGCATTTCTGAGTAGGCTAAAACATCAGAAAAAGAAGAATCGAGAATGGTTAATTTAGCAAAGGTTTGCTCAGCTAGTTCAGATTGATTTGATTTTTGGTATGCAAAAGCAAGTTTTCTAATTACTTCGATATTGTATTGATTTTCATCATCATTTAGATACTTTTTATAACTTTTAGCTGCTCCCCTGTAATTAGTGACTTTGTATTTAAAATCACCAAAAGCTACGCTCATTTGTGCCCAAGAATTGAAGCAAAATGTAACTAGAAATAGAAATAAATACAGTTTTCTCATAATTAAACAGGTAAATGTCAATTATTGAAAAAATAACAGAGCTCGTTGCTAAAGTATAAAAAATTACTAGAATAAGTAAATTAAAATTAAATTCCGGAAAGTAATGCTTCCTTCAGCCTTTCTAAATCAATTGGTTTTAACAAAAAACCATTAAAATTTCCATCAAAGTTGGATTGGTCTGCGGTAATATCGGCTGTTAGTGCGAAAATAGGCGTATTGGCATTGTAATTATTTGAATTTCGAATAATGTTACAAGCTTCATAACCATCCATATTTGGCATGTGAATATCCAATAATATATAATCGTATTTAGTTTCTGCAGATTTCTTCACTGCAACTACTCCGTCTTCGGCGTAATCAGATTCTATCGCCCATTTATTTAATATGCGTTTTGCAACCATTGCGTTAATTGTATTATCATCTACAATTAGTATTTTTTTAGCTTTTAGTTTAGTAACATCTTGAATGGTTTCTAATATTGAAATGTTTGATTTTTCTAACCAAACATCAAAATAAAAACTAGAACCTTTATTTAGTTCACTTAATACTTCTATTTCAGAATCAAGTAGTCTAACTAATTTTTTCACGATAGCTAAACCTAAGCCAGTTCCACCTTGTGTACGGGTAGTAATAGATTTAGGTTGAGAAAAGCTTTCGAAGATCTCAGCTAGGTTATGTTGTGCAATGCCTACACCTGTATCGATAATTGAAAACCTGATATAATCTTTTTCATCAGTACTTGATAGCAAGCTTGCCTTAATAGTAACATTTCCTACATTGGTATATTTGATGCTGTTGGAAATTAAATTCCCTAAAATCTGAGTGAATTTTGTTGAATCTATTAAGTAGTTCTGTGTAAGTCTTTCATCAAAATCCAATGTCAAAATCACATTCTTATCTGCTGATAATTGATAAAATGTATTTTTAATATTTTCAAGTAATTGAATTAAATTTTGCGGTTTTAATTCTAGAACAACTTTATTAGAATCGAGTTTAGTAAAATCTAAAATATCATTTATAATTCTGAGTAAATTTTGCGAAGCAAAATTCAATGATGAAATTAGTTGCTTGTTATTCTCATCAGTAGTATCAATTAATAAATTGGCAATACTAATAACTGCGTGCAAAGGTGTTCTAATTTCATGACTCATGGTAGATAGAAAATCTTGTTTTACTTTTGCGAGCTGCTCTGCACGTTCAGTTTTTGCAAGTATCTCCTTTCTTTCCCGTTGTAATTCATTTTCTCTTTGCAAAGCTTCCATTGCTTTTATGAGTTCATAATTCTCAATTATCTTAAGTGTTTTTGAATTTACAACTTGCTCTTTTTCGTATAAAAATCTTTCTAAATTTTCCAGAGCCAGGGCAATATTATTTTCATTTTTATAGTATTGATAAAGTATAGAATAACATTTATACTTTATCATTTTAATATTATAGGTATTGCTAATCTCTAAGGCTAAATCGATATTTTATAAAAGCTCTTTGGGTTTATTAGTATGTAAATACAGTTGAGCAAGTTTGTAATATGCCATTCCTATACCCAAGCGCTCCTTCATTTCAAAATGAATGCGAATCGCTTCTTTAAAATCTGATTCGGCTCTATCTAATTCTTTTAATTTAAAATAAACTTTACCCCTACCATATAATGCGAATGCCAAGCCTCGTAAATCGCCTGTTTCTTGTTTTATTGTTACAGATTTACTAATTAAATCATAGGCTTTATTGATGTCTTGTTGATCTAAATAAATTCCAGAAAGAGGATTATAAGCATTAGACTCTAAATTCTTATCGGAAATTATCAGTGCAGAGGCAATTGAATCTTCATATGCTTTAATTGCATTTTTTTCATCATCAAAATACTCATAAATAGTACCAATGCTTTTTTGTGTTCTGGCAATATTAAAATAATCTTTATTATTCTTATAAATCGTTAAACACTCAATTAAATTAATAAGACCTAATTGATAGTTATCGGTTTTATAATACACACTCGCAATAGAGTATTTTGCATCTGCTATACCTGCCTCATTATTCAATTCTTTAAAAATCTGCATGGCTTGCTCAGATAATTGCAAGCAAATTTGATGGTTTCCTTGTATCATATGATACAAGGCGAGTTGATTTAGACTTTTGCCAATTAATTCTTGGTTATTGATTTCTCTACTTAATTTCAATGACTCAGTAGCCAACTCGATACTTTTGTTCAAATCAGACACTCGAACCTCGTTGGAAGTCCTTAATAAATTAATAATATTACTAATTTTAGGCATTTATTGTTGTAGATATCGTTGAAATTAATGAAAAATTCCTAGAAAATAGACGGATTTTGTTTTTGTTTTTTAAGTATTGTTTCCTAAACAATCCTACGTTTTTGTTTTTTGGCACAAAATCTGCTCATATCCCCTTGAAAAACATATTTATCCTAATAACCTATGAAAACAAATGCAATAAGAAGTATAATTCTGCTAGCATTGCTATTATTGAATATAAATATTTCCAACGCACAATCTTACTATTTTGAGGCACAAAGGTTTTACAATAATAAAGAGTACAAATCTGCTATACCCTTGTTTATTAAAACTCTAGATGCCGAAGAATCT
>JAGVEE010000396.1 GCA_020058405.1 Sphingobacteriales bacterium | reverse complement strand
AATAACAAGTCCGCTACCTAATAAAAATAATACAGATGGTATTCTGATCCATTTTGAAAGAATATCAAAAAAATAGGACACAATTACCAAAATGCTTATAGTGATGAGGATTTGTTGAGTCATGCCATTAAGATACTAATTTTATAAACGTTTAAATCAGAAAATTGATTTATTATCTTTGCAGAAAAATTATAGAGTTTTGGGTAAAGATAAATTAAGAAGATTTGCAGAGTTAGAAACCTTTTCGAATGTGTTTCAATTAAATTCTGTGCATAAAGGCAAGTGGAACAAAGATTATTTTAAAAATGAACAAGACATAGTACTTGAGCTTGGCTGCGGAAGAGGGGAGTATACGGTGAGCCTTGCTCATTATTTCCCAACAAAAAATTTTTTCGGTATTGATATAAAGGGAGCCAGAATTTGGAGAGGTGCTAAAACAGGCATAGAAGAGAATATTTCGAACATGGCTTTTTTGCGTATAGAAATTGAAAAACTTGAAGAACATTTTGCCGATGCCGAGGTAAGTGAAATTTGGATTACCTTCCCCGATCCTCAGCCACAAATAAGTAGAGAGCGTAAACGTCTAACATCTGAACGTTTTTTATCAATGTATAAAAAAATACTAAAACCCAATGGTATCGTACATTTAAAAACGGATAACGATGGATTGTATGAATATACCTTAGAGAAAATAAAAGAATTTAATTATACCATAATTAAAAACACAAACGATTTGTATAAAGAATTGTGGTTAGATGAAGTTTTATCGATACAAACTACCTACGAAAAGATTTACCGCGACAAAGGAAAAAATATTAATTACATTCAATTTAAATTTTGATGAAAGCAGATGATTCCTTTTTTCAAAGAGTTTTTGAGGTAGTAAAACAGATACCACATGGGCGAGTAACCTCATATGGAGCCATAGCCGAATACCTCGGAATGAAAGGATCTTCGCGCATGGTTGGTTGGGCAATGAATGCTTCGCATACTGCGGATGATAACATACCTGCACACAGAGTGGTAAATAGAAATGGTGATTTAACGGGTAAGTTTCATTTTGCAAGTCCAACTTTAATGGAAGAACTCTTGCTTTCTGAAGGGATAAAAGTAGTAGATGATAGAATTATAGATTTTAAAAATATTTATTGGAACCCAAACATTGAAATAGCTCAATAGCAATGACAGCTCACTATATGGTCATTCACCATACCTGTAGCTTGCATATGCGCATAACAAATAGTAGTTCCAAAGAATTTGAATCCTCTTTTCTTTAAGGCAGTGCTAATGTCATCCGATTCTTTAGTGCTCGCAACAATATCGCGCATCGATTTTCTTTTATTTACAATCGGTTTATTGTTTGGCATAAAGGAATATAAAAATGCATCGAATGAATTATATTCTTTTTGAATTTCCAAAAATATTTTAGCGTTAGAAATTGCAGCTTTAATTTTTAATCTGTTTCTAATAATTCCTTCGTTCTGCATTAATTCCTCCACTTTTGCATCATCAAATTTTGCTACCTTTTTTGCATCGAAGTTTGCAAATGCTTTTCGGTAGTTTTCGCGTTTGCGTAATATCGTTATCCAACTTAATCCAGCTTGTGCACTTTCTAAAACTAAGAATTCAAACAAAACCTTATCATCATGTGTAACTTTACCCCATTCCTCATCATGATATTTTTCATATAAAGGGTCGCCAATACACCAGTTACATCTAATAATTTCTTTAGGCATATTATTGTTCGTTGAGTTCGTCCCAATATTCTACAGCCCTGCGGAAATGTGGAATTACTATGGAGCCTCCAACTAAATTGGCAATCATAAACACTTCCCAAATTTCTGCATTCGTTACTCCTTCATCTTTACATTTTCCTAAATGGTATTTTATACAATCGTCGCATCGTAAAACCATGGAGGCAACCAATCCTAACATTTCTTTGGTTTTTACATCTAATGCCCCGGCAGCATAACTTGTGGTATCTAAACTAAAAAAACGGTTAATATTTAAGTTTTTTTCATCGGCAATGCGATCATTCATCTTAGAACGATACTCATTGAATTCATCGGCTAATTTTCCCATGTATTAAAGGTATAAAATTTAGTTTGATGAAAGGGAGCTCATTGCCTATTTTTTCTATCTTTGAGTAAAGCAAATGATATGAGTAAGAAGTTATTTTTATTAGATGGGATGGCCTTAATTTACAGGGCTCATTTTGCATTGAGTAAATCACCTAGGTTTACCACCTCAGGATTAAACACATCCGCAGTATTCGGATTTGCAAATACCCTGTTAGAACTTATTAAAAGAGAAAGCCCTACACACATAGCCGTAGTTTTTGATACCGCCGCTCCTACAGAAAGGCATACAGATTTTGTGGATTACAAAGCGCACAGAGAAGCAATGCCCGAAGATTTATCTACTGCCATACCATACGTATTTAAATTGATAGAAGGTTTCAACATTCCAGTAATTACTAAAGATGGGTATGAAGCAGATGATATTATAGGAACATTGGCTAAAGAAGCAGAAAAACATGATTTCGATGTTTATTGCATGACCCCTGATAAAGATTTTGCACAATTAGTATCTGATCATATTTATATCTACAAACCCGCTCGTATGGGTAATGATGTTGAAATAATGGGTGTGCCAGAAGTATTGAAAAAATGGGAGATTGAACATGTACACCAAGTAATAGATATTTTAGGATTATGGGGAGATGCAGTTGATAACATACCAGGAATACCAGGTATAGGCGAGAAAACAGCTAAAGATCTTATCAAAAGATACGGATCTATGGAAAACATTATCGCAAACTCGCACGAGTTAAAAGGGAAGCAAAAAGAAAATGTAGAAAATTTTGCTGAACAAGGCTTGCTCTCTAAAAAGTTAGCAACCATTATACTTAACGTACCGGTAGAATTTAACGAAGAAGAATTTACCCTAGATCCGCCAAGTAAAGAATTGTTAGAGCCATTATTTGCAGAATTAGAATTTAGAACCCTCGGTAAACGAGTGTTTGGTGAAAGTTTTACAATTGCCGAAGCTTCACAAAATGCATCTAATTCGCAAATGGATTTATTTGGACAGCAAGTATTGCCTTCTAAAAGAGATGCATTACCAAGTGCAGATGCTGATGATGAATCTATTCGAGTATATAAAACAATTGAGCAAGTACCACACGAATATTTCTTAGTAGAAACAGAGGATGAGATAAAAACCTTAGTTGAAAAATTAAGCAAAGCAAGTTCAATATGTGTTGATACAGAAACGACTTCTACCGATGCAAACACAGCAGAAATGGTGGGCATGTCTTTCTCTGTTAAAAAAGGAGAAGCCTATTATGTTCCTGTACCAGCTGATAAAAACAAAACGGTAGAAATTGTTCATCAGTTTAAAAATATCTTAGAAAATGAGCATATAGAGAAAATTGGCCAGAATATTAAATATGATATCATTGTTTTCGCATCTTATGATGTGCAGGTAAAAGGGCCTTTATTTGATACTATGTTAGCGCAATACATTGTTGATGCAGATGCTCGAAACAATATGGATATTATGGCTAATGCATACTTAGATTATTCGCCAGTATCTATAACTACACTTATTGGTGCAAAAGGTAAAAACCAAGGCAACATGCGCGATGTAGAAGTGGCAAAAGTAAAAGACTATGCTGCAGAAGATGCAGATATAACCATACAATTAAAAGAAGTGCTCTCCTCTATATTAAAGGAAAATAATGGAGAGGAGTTGTTTTATAAAGTAGAAAATCCATTGGTATACGTATTGTCTGATATGGAAATGACAGGCGTAAAAGTGGACGAAGAAACCTTGAAAGTATTTTCTAAAGAATTAGAAATTGATATAAAAAATTTAGAAGAAACGATTTACGAAAAAGCCGGAGTGAAATTTAACATTGCATCACCTAAACAATTAGGAGAGGTATTGTTTGATAAATTGCAACTCGACCCTAAAGCTAAAAAAACTAAAACGGGTCAATACCAAACTGGAGAAGATGTACTTTCTGCATTATCATCTAAACATGATATTGTACAATATATTTTAGATTTTCGTTCTTTACAGAAATTAAAATCTACATATGTAGATGCATTGCCAGAAATGATAAATGCCACTACAGGTAGAGTGCATACTTCATACAACCAAGCAGTAGCAGCCACTGGAAGGTTAAGCTCCAACAACCCGAATTTACAGAACATACCCATTAAAACTGCACGTGGCAGAGAAGTGCGTAAAGCCTTTATTGCTAAGGATGCAGAACATGTAATATTAAGTGCCGATTATTCGCAAATAGAACTTCGTGTAATTGCCGAAATGGCACAAGAGAAAAATATGTTAGAAGCTTTTGCAAAGGGCTTAGATATACATACAGCAACAGCTGCAAAAGTATATGGTATAAATTTAGAAGATGTAACAAGTACACAAAGAAGAAATGCGAAAGCAGTAAACTTTGGAATTATATACGGGCAATCTGCATTTGGCTTATCTCAAAATTTAGGAATTCCAAGAAAAGAAGCCGCAGAAATTATTGATAATTATTTCTTGCAATATCCGGGTATAAGAAAATACATGAATGATACTATTGAGTTTGCAAGGACACATGGGTATGTAGAAACAATTATGAAACGTAGAAGATATTTGCGCGATATAAATTCTGCAAACGCTACTGTTAGAGGTTTTGCAGAACGAAACGCGATAAATGCCCCAATACAAGGCTCGGCAGCTGATATGATAAAAGTTGCCATGATTAATATTTATAAAGAATTAAATGATCGTAAGTTAAAATCTAAAATGACCATGCAGGTGCATGACGAATTAGTTTTTGAAGTACATCAATCAGAAATTGAAGAAATGAAAAAATTGGTGATGGAAAAAATGAGAACAGCCATCCCTCTTAATGTACCAATTTTAGTAGAAGTAGGTGTAGGTAAGAATTGGTTAGAAGCGCATTAATAATTAATAAAATTTATATGGAAGAATTAAAATATCCAATCGGCAAATTTAAAGTGCCAGAAGTTTACGATGAAGCGTTTAGAAAAAATGCAATTCGTGAATTTGAAGTGTTACCAACTTTATTAGTAGATACAGTATTAGGTTTACCATCTAAACAACTACTAGGGAAATACAGACCAGACTCATGGAGCATTAGGCAATTGGTGCATCATATTGCTGATAGCCATTTGAATTGTTTTATACGATTTAAGCTTGCATTAACTGAAGATCATCCAACTGTTAAACCATACGACGAGAATAAATGGGCTTTGTTAGCGGATGGAAATAACGATGACATAGAAGATTCGATATTAATTATTGAAGGCGTACACAAGCGTTTGGTAAAACTTATAAAATCTATTAAACCAGATGAATGGGAACGAAAAGTTCATCATCCAGAAAGTAATAGAGATATGAGTTTGAATTTTCTATTAGCCTTATATTCTTGGCATGGAAAACACCATTTGGCACATATTGAAAATGCAATAAGAAAACCGTATTAATGGCAGAAATTGGGGTCGATATTACTAAAGCAAAATTATTATTAGATAATGCTGAACTAGTAGCCATACCTACAGAAACTGTGTATGGCTTGGCTGCTAATGCTTTTAATGTTGAAGCTGTTTTGAAAATTTACGAAGTAAAAAATCGACCCAAATTTAATCCATTAATATTACACAGTAATTCACTTGAGCGCTTTGCAGAGTGGGGAATTGTAATTACAGATCAATTAAAAAAATTAGCAGATACATTTTCTCCAGGCCCTTTAACATATGTATTGCCAAGTAATGCTGCGATACCTGATATTATTACTGCAGGGCAATTAAGTGTAGCCATTAGAATACCTAATCACCCTTTAACCCTAGCACTGTTAGCAGAACTAGATTATCCATTAGCAGCACCAAGTGCAAATCCCTCCGAATATGTTAGCCCAACAAGTGCGGAGCATGTACAAGCACAATTAAGTGAAAAAATTCCTTATATTTTAGATGGTGGAGTTTGTACAGTAGGAGTAGAATCAACCATCATAGATTTAACTCAAAATAAAATTCGATTATTAAGATTAGGTGGTATTAGCAAAGAAGAAATCGAATTATGTATTGGAGAAGAAATCGAAGATTTATTAATTTCCGATAATGTTATTGCACCCGGAATGATGAAGCGGCACTACGCAACTTCACATCCAATGGTTTTCGAAGAGCAAATTTCTACCGTAAATATTAGCCCTTACACATATGCAATTCGATTTCAAACATATGCTGATTATTTACCTAAAGAAAATCAATTTTTACTTTCAGAAAATGGAAATTTAAATGAAGCAGCAGCAAATCTATTCTCAACAATGCGTAAATTAGATGCAATGCAAATAGATTTAATAATTGCTGAAAGGTTCCCAGCTATTGGCATCGGAAGAGCAATTAACGACCGATTAGAGAGAGCAACAAGTAAGAATTTACATTCCTAATAATTCTTTTAATTTCTGGTAACCACTTTTACTCACTGGTAATTGAATGCCTGAACTTAGCACTGCTAAATGCGATTCTTTATCGTAAGCATCAATACGAGTAACTAAACTAACATTTACTAAATAAGACCTGTGTATTCTAACAAAATCATTAGTTGATAATTGCTGTTCAAAATAACTCATGGTTTTATTTTTTGAATAACTACCATCACTCGTCATAATTTTTACATTATCGCCATTAGCTTCTATGTATTGTATTTCTTGAGTAGGAATAATTTTTATTTTACCGTCTGATTTTACTACCACTCTATTTTGTGTATTTGCATTACTAGGTATTTGTAGTTGTTCGGTATTTATTTTCGGAATGCTATTTGAACTGAATTTTTGTATCGCTTTATCAAATCTATCTTTATTAAATGGTTTTAATAAATAATCAATCGCATTTGCTTCAAATGCTTTTAATGCATATTCATCAAAGGCAGTTGTGAAAATAATACATGGAGGGTTGTCTATTAACTCGAGCAGTTCAAAGCCATTTATTTTAGGCATTTGCACGTCTAAAAATACAAGGTCTGGTTGATGTTGTTGAATAGCCTTCATCCCTTCAAAACCATCAGAGCATTCTGCAAGAATTTTAATTTCAGGATAAGACATTAAATACTCAATAACTATTGAACGCGCTAATGGTTCGTCGTCTATGATAATACAGGTACTCATTGTGGAATGCTGATTTTAGTGATGAATAAATTTTCTTCTTCTTTAATTTGCAAGAGGTCATTTCTTGCATATAATAAATATAATCTTCTTTGAATAGAGTTTAACCCAAATCCTGTTCCTTTATCGTTCGCAAATCGAGTGCTAGGGTCGTAAGGGTTGCTCACTTCAATAGTTACAACTTTATTAGTGTGTGTTACTTTTATATTGATGTCTACAGTACCAGTTGTATCATACAAACCAAACTTAATTGCATTTTCTACAACAGGCTGTAAAATCATTGCGGGCACTTGCGCATCTATGTTCTTATCTATTTCTATTTTTGTATTTAATCGATGCCCAAATCGCACTTTCTCAATAGCTAAATACAAATCAAGTTGATCCATTTCTTCTATAATACTAAATTTTTTGTTTTCCTCTTGGCGCAATGTGCTTCTTAAAAAATCTGATAATTGATGAATCATTGTTCTTGCTTGCTCAGGTTTTACCACAACCAATGCAGATATAGAGTTTAAACTGTTAAATAAAAAATGAGGCTGCAATTTTTGACGTAAACTTAATAACTCGGCTTCTTTAGCTAAATCTTCTAGCTTTTGTCGGCGTTTAGTTTGTTCCTGCTGTTCCTCTATTCCGTACCAAAACCAACTAACTCCGAGCACAGAAGAGTTAATCATTAAGCCAAAAATAAATCGTACAGAAAATGATTGATTTATAAATTCTAAATAATTATTTTCACTAATATTAACAAAACTTAAAAAGAATGGGCTTTTTTCAACCCAAATATAAGTGATGACCAGAACCATCAATAAGCTAATCCAAATAGATTTTGCTACAGGTTTGTAGAATAACAAAACTAAACTTATAATTATAGCACAACCAGCTAAAATCGTATTGTAAATTATACTATCCCAAATAGAAGTTAGCCAAGAAAATTTAAACACATTATGCACGATCCATATGTGAGTAATTGTCCAACTTAAAAAGAGAACAATAAATAAAGCATTAAACTTCCGATATGCAAATAAACTTTTCGACATGTTAATAGCTACGTATGTCTATGCCACCTAATATGGAAACTCCAATAATTACTAGGATTTTAGAATCATCGTTATTATTAAAATCAATTATATTTCTTTTATCATCTAAGCCACCAAATACACTTACTATTTCAGATTGAATTCTCCAGTTTGATGGAACAATTAATTTTGTACCGCCAAATACTTGCACTACTTCTAGTTGTACTCTACCATTAATATCGCACTTACTTAAATTAATTTCATTGCCCCCAAAAACAGATACAATTTCTCCCCCTTTAAAATTTTTGCTTACCATAATTTTTTTATTGCCAGCGAAAACTGCAATTAATTCCAAGCGATCATCTAATGTTTCATCGTTTCGTAATTCAGTAAAATTACCAGATGCTTCATCAAATTGATGTACTTTAACAGGCTTGTTTTTTTTCAACATTCGAATCCCTACTGCAATTAATATGGCTGGGAAAATGATGGAGGTCATGCGAACATCATAACCCGCAATTTTATCAACTAAAAACAATAGGCCAAATCCTACGATTACTGCCCAAGTCCAATCTTTAAATTTATTACTTATGCCAAGCATCAATCCGATTCCAACAAGAATCATTGGCCATGTGGTTATCCACTTTGGTATCGGTAGTTCAAATGTACGTGCTAAAAACAGTACCCCTACTATAATAATAAAGACGCCAATCCACTCTTTATTTTTCTTGTTCTTATGTATTTTGTCAGTCATTTTCTTACAATTATTATACTAATGTACGTTTAGGGGCAAACCAACACAAATGTATTTCGTTTATACTGTATAAAATACCGATGAACGCAGGATTTTCGGGGTTAAAATTATACCTTTGAGTATGTTACAATATATATTAGTTGGCGTATTGCTTTTATGGGCAGTGTTTTACATTGTTCGTAGTCTTCGTAACCAATTCAAAAAAGATAAGGGCTGCGCTTCCAATTGTAAGTGTGGAGTAGATTTCGAGCAAATTAATACGAGTAACAAATAGCTATGAAAATCGAATCAATTAGTAGTCTACAAAATCCAAAAGTTAAAAATCTTGTAAAACTTATTGAGAAATCTTCTGAAAGAAAATCGCAGAATTTAATTGTTGTAGAAGGCTTACGAGAACTTGGTTTAGCAATTTCTGCAGGCATGGAAATAGAGCAATTATATTTTTGTGCAGATTTGGGAGCCAACGAACATGAACTAAAAGCCTCACAATATTTTGAAGTAAGCAGAGAAGTTTTTGCAAAAGTTGCTTACAGAGAAAAATCAGATGGTTACATTGCCTTGTTGAAACCTAAGTATTATACCTTAGAAACCTTAAGCTTAACAGAAAATCCATTTTTAATTATATTAGAATCAGTAGAGAAACCAGGAAATTTGGGCGCAATTTTAAGAACGGCGGATGCTGCAAACATTGATGCAGTAATTATTTGTGATCCTAAAACAGATATTTACAACCCAAACGCAATACGTTCTAGCGTTGGTTGTATTTTTACTGTTCCAATTGTTGTAACAACTAATGAAGAAGTAAAAAGCTGGCTAATTAAAAATAACATTAACTCTTATTCTGCAGCTTTAACAGCAAGTAAAAATTACACAGAAATAGATTTTAATAAAGCAAGTGCGATTGTAATGGGAACCGAGGCAACAGGCCTCAGTGAATTTTGGCTAGATAGTTCAAATGTTCAAATTAAAATCCCGATGGAAGGCAAAATTGACTCCTTAAATGTCTCTATATCAACCGCAATCTTAACTTTTGAAGCCAAAAGGCAACGTAACTGAAATTTTACAAAGTTTGGCCCGTTTTTGGTGGCACGACTTAAGTGGTGCCACCACAAAAGTCGTGCCACCAAAATCAGCCAAAAAAAAATATTTTTATTTTTTTTCTATCAATACGGTTGCATAAGCAACTACACCTTCTTCGCGGCCAATAAAACCCATTTGCTCGTTTGTGGTGGCTTTTATAGAAATATCATCTTCAGTAATATTCATAGCCTTTGCCAAGATGGTTTTCATGGCAGGAATATGTGGATTAATCTTTGGTGCTTCCAAGCAAATCATGCAATCGATGTTGCCAATTGAATAGTCTTTAGTTGATATTAATCGAACACATTCTTCTAACAAGATTACACTCGATATGCCTTTCCATTGAGGGTCTGTGTTCGAAAAATGGTAACCAATGTCGCGCATATTTGCTGCACCTAATAAGGCATCGCAAATGGCGTGTACTAAAACATCTGCATCCGAATGGCCAAATGCGCCTTTATGGTGTTCTAGCTTTACACCCCCCATAAAAAAAGGATGTCCATCTTTTAACTGATGGACATCGAAACCAAAACCTATTCTGATTTTCATAATATTTTATTGTTTTGCGGGATCAGGTGTTTCAAAATTAAATGTTAACGAGAATCGCAATGTGTTTTCTAATGGATTAGTTTGTGTAGTTGGAATTAAATACGATAAATCTAACCCAAAAATATTGTATTTAATACCTGCACCAAATGTAAAATATTGTCTGTTTCCTTTTGTTGGATGCTCATAAAAGTATCCACCTCTTACAGCAAATTGTTTATCGTACCAATATTCGAAACCGGCAGAATAATACAACTCATTAAACTCTTCTTGTGCGCCACCTGGGGCATCGTTAAATGATTGGAAAATTCCTCTCGATACCGATACGTCTGTTGTTTGCCCTTTTACAATTACAGGGTTGCCATCGCTACCAATAATCACTTGGTTTAAACTATCAACTGCATAAATTGGGTTTGTAGGTACCAATAATTTATTAACATCAACGAAAACAGTAATCTCATTGTAATTATCTAATTTCATTGTACCCGCAGCCCCAACTCTTAAATTAGTTGGTATGAAATATCTATCAGCTGCATTGGTATAATTCATTTTTGCACCAATGTTAGATATGTTAAATCCATAAGAAATGGTAGTTTTTTTACCGTTGATAATATAATCAGGATTTGTGTAATAGCCTGATAAATCTACCGCTACAGAGCGACCAGCTTTAACAGATTGTCCATTTTGTGCCAACTGACCTTGTGCTAAATCTGAATTTATAAATCTAAATGCTGTACCAATTGCAAATCGGTCAGATAGTTTTCTGTTATAAGAAACGTCTAACGCTAATTCATTTGGGTTACCAGTTCCTGTTACATTTCCTTGTATATCTGTAAAGGTAATATCTCCTAATGAAAAGAATTTCAAACTTGCACCAATTGTTTGTTTGTTATCAATTTTATAATAACCACCCAAATAGGCTAAATTAATATCAGGCACTAAA
Organism: Sphingobacteriales bacterium; assembly: GCA_020058405.1. GTDB lineage: Bacteria > Bacteroidota > Bacteroidia > Sphingobacteriales > Sphingobacteriaceae > CAJBVG01. The sequence continues at coordinate 3,404 of JAGVEE010000396.1, read as the reverse complement.
CGTTGTAACCAAGGTGTATATGCAATACCGAATGCATATTTTTTTTCCATGAACGATAATTTTGCAGAGTTCCAATGGTTAGAGTATACATCTGGTGCAGTTGCTACACCACCATCGCCCATGGCTCCAGCACGCGAATCTGGCCCAATAAGTAAAAAAGGCACAGCAGTAGTAATTGCATTTACTGAGCTTTCTCTACCGTTTAATTGTTGCGAATTTATTTGAGCACTCGCTATATTAATATTTACTATACCACAAGCTGCCAATAGTACACTTGTTCCAATTCTTTTTAACATCACTTTCTTCAAAATCATTTGTCTATTTATTTAGCTTTAAAAGCTGTATTCTCTTTATTTTTAATACAAATTATTATTTTATTCCTTTCAGGACGCCTTTCTTTCGTTTAAAAGAAAGTTTCAAATATAGAAAAATCTATATTCCGCATGGGTTAAAAAATCACTAATTTCTGATATTTATCAGCAATTGAACCATCTGCCGCTTTTACTTTTAATCTATAAACATAAACACCTCTACCTAGTTTGTCTCCGTATTCATCTTTCGCATCCCATCCAATATTGCTTATTCTCGTTCCTGTAGCTAATAAATCTTGTTGGATCGTTTTAACCAAACGTCCAGAAACGTTAAATATTTGAATCATTACCTGTAATTGTTCTCCGGGTCTGTTATGTTCAAATTGAAATTCTGTATTAGTAGTAAATGGGTTAGGGTAATTGTAAACCCTGTCAATATTAAATACTGATGATTCTATTACACTAAACTCTGTACTAATTTCCGATGAATTGTTTACCACATCCCAAGCCTTCACAGTTAATTTGTAATTCCCAGGTTCCAATTTATTCATCGGATACCTAATCTCTCCTTCTTGGTAGCTATCTAACGTAGATTCATAATATTCATTTAAATCTATTTTTTGTGTTTTTAATCCTGATGTGAGCGTTGCGGTAATGTTGTGTCCAATTCCATTTCCAACGGTGTTAATTCCATTCTGATCATTCATCTTTACAATTAACAAGGGTCTTTCGTTTGTAATTCCACCACCCGCAAAGTTCTCATCATTTAAATATACTTTCATTTGTGGTCCTTCGGCATCTACAATTGCGGAGTTTGAACTACCTCCAACCAAAACACTATCGAAAGATCCATTCGCATCTACAGAACCTAATTGTGCATAGTAACTTAACCTACCATAACCAACATTATAAGATATGTCTTTAGGCACAACAAATGTAAAGCTGAATTTACCATTCTGTACGCTAGCCTTGCCTTTGTAGATTATATTTTTCTGTACTTCAAATGGCGTTACTTTACTATCTCTATCCTGACCCAATGTTTTTTGTGTTGTTTTTTTATCATAAACTGCTGGATATACCACTCCATTATAACTATTCAAAAGGTTTCCATTTAAATCTGCTATAAACCCTTTAATGGTTACAGTATTTAGAGCCTTAATGGTATCAACATTTACATCTGTAGATAATTTATCGTTTATGCTTTCAGTAATTACTTTGAATTTTGGTGTAGCAAAAGGAAGTGATGGGTCGCCAAGTAAAGTAAAATTACGTTGATTGATGGTAAGACCTAAGCCATTTAAATTTTTACTTTTTCTGAATATATCGCCTAAAGTGTTTGTACTACCAACGTTGGTGCTGTCAAAAAGTGATTTTAAAAATGCTTCGTTTATAGATTTATTTTCATTTGCATATACAATTCTGGTAGTAGTATACATGGCAATTGCACCTCCATTTGGGTTTAATAAACAAAGTTCACCTGCCGATTGGAAAAGTGGATCGTCCCATCTAGAAAATGAACACGTAGCAGTTAATAAAACTGGCATATTATCTAAGCCTTTCCAAGAATTTATATCTTCTATCGTTAATACTTTTTCGTGCCCTAAGCCATTTTCGCCACCATGCCCAATGTAATTAATTACTAAAGCTCCGGTATTTACCCTTTGGTTAAAGGCTGCGTTTACTTCAGGGAATCTACTTCCTGCAGGAGTACTTATTTGCTGATAATTATCTAAATAAATTTTATCGATGTTAAAATCTTTCGTTCTGTTTTTAATAATTTGTGAATGCGATTCGGCATGTACAATGTGTAGGTTGTTGTCTTGATCGTCGGCAATCATTACGTATCTATTTCTCCAATCGCCAAACGTTTCTGTTTTGCTATAATGAATTATTTTATCAACCATTTGCCTAGCTTGCAAAGGCGTTTGTACAGGTAATCTACCAACTGCAACATCAAGTGCAGATGACCCATATGTTGGGAATGAAGTCAAATCCCAATCGCCTTCAACATCATCTAGTAACCCAAAAAAATCATCAGAAACATATGATCCAAATGGCGAAGTAGAATTTCTACTTTCAAATGTAACTACATAATTAGAGTTTGGTTTTACATACCCAATATTGTCATAAGAACCATCTCCAAATAATAAGAGATATTTTGGCATTTCATTCACATTGTTGCCAGCTCTATCATAAAACATTTTCATGAAATCACGTATCGCACTTGCATCTTGTGCACCAGACCCATACTCATTATAGATGTTCTCTGGCAATACCACCAATGTTCTTAGACCATCATTCGAAATTCTAAAATCTGCTAAGCGTTGTGCTTCGTTTTTAAAATCAGGATGAGTGATGATGATGAAATCATATTGACCTAAAGCATGTAAATTCTGATTTTCTATTTTTCCAACAAAACGGGGGTTGGCAAATGCGGTTCCTTCAAATGCTTGGAACTCTCTTAAAATATCTGTTGTTACTGTAAATGAAAGTAAATTTCCATTAGCAATTACTTCTTGAATTTTTGGTTCTAACTTATTTGTAACATCTATTATTTTTGTATTGCTTGCGCTATTTGAGATAAAATTAAATTGAGTTATTTTATTAACACCATAGGTTTCTAGATTTCTGAAACCCATTTGGTTGCTCATCATTTTTAGATCTCTAAACGCATTAATCCAAATAAAATTTAGATAGCCAAGAGCAGTAATATCTGGTTTATAATAATCAATATTTATATTGATATTTTCTGTCGCTGATAGATTTAAAAATCCAGTTGTAACAACCGAACCATAAGTTGCATCGTAACTAAATTCTACTCCCGAACAATTCATTCTCGACACTTGTAATCCATTATATTTTACATCAAAATAACTCGAACGTGGACTTTGTACTCTACCAATTAAATCTGCTCGTACTCTTAATGGTTTACTCGTAATAATATTAGGAACCGTAAAGTTGAAATTATAGTTAGTTACATTATTAAACTCTTCTCCGTATCGTTCTCTTCCAGACTTTATGGTAGCATTAACACCAGTACTATAATTTTTTTCATATACTTCAAAATAATTATAATCACTTGCAACATTTGTT